>JAIVHE010000131.1 GCA_020201255.1 Desulfobacteraceae bacterium | reverse complement strand
GTCTCCATCAAACAGGGCAAAGGCGAACATGCCGTCCAGCTTTTCAACGCAGGACGGACCGTATTCCTGGTACAGGTGAAGAACGGTCTCCGTATCCGACTGGGTTTTGAACGTATATTTGGATGTTAAATCGGACCGCAGCGTTTTAAAATTGTATATCTCACCATTGGCAATAATCCCTTTCCGGCCGTCAGAGGTCAGAATGGGCTGATGCCCGGTGGCGACATCCACAATGGACAAACGGGTATGGCCCAACGTAAAGTTGTCACCGCTGTGAATGCCCCTGTCATTAGGTCCCCGATGCGTCAGCGCATCCAGCATCTGATTAATGGTTTCTTCATCCTTGACACCAAAACACCCTGCTATACCGCACATAACTTTTTCCTTTCATCTCTATATTCTGTATGATTTTTATATAAAATCTGTAAGACTTTATATAAAAACGATCACCAACAACATTTCTATTATAAAAATTTTTGTTCAAATATATTTTGTATAGAAATATTAAAGAACTGTATTATAATGAATGGAAAGCAAACAGTCAATCTCTTTTTTTTGATATGGATGGTTCTGGATGGTTGGTAAAGCGTGACGGTTTTTCAGAGACGCACCCGGAAATTGTATTTTGGATGCAACAGTGGGAACTGTTGCATCCCCGGCATAAAAATCTTTTGTTCTGCAAAAGGACAATGTGGTATAGAATACATGAACATACATACGGACTATACATATCAACGAGGACCGCATGGCAGAGTTTTGGCATATATCCACGGATGTAATCGTTATCGGCAGCGGTGCTGCCGGGTTGTCAGCCGCCATTGAAGCCCGGCAGGCTGGTGCCGCTGTCATGGTATTTGAAAAAATGCCGGTCATTGGCGGCAATACCCGCATCAGTGACGGCGGGCTTTCCGCACCCGGCAATTTTATGCAGAAACGCCTGGGTATCACAGATTCTCCCCGGATGTTTTATGATGATATCATGCGGGCCGGACTGGGGCTCAACCACCCGGAACTGGTAAAAATATTTACACAAAACGCGTCAGATGCCATTGACTGGACCAGACAACTGGGGGTGCAGTACCAGGACCGGGTGGACAAATTCGGAGGCCATTGTGCAGCCCGGTGTGTAACCATTCAAAACAACGCCGGACGTGATATCATCAAGGCCCAGATCAGACGGCTCGACCAGATGCAGGTGAGCGTACACACCCGGCATGCCCTGGAGGATCTGATCACCGATGACAGCGGTACTGTTATCGGGGTCCGCATCCGGTCCCGCAGCAGAGATTCAGGGCCTGATCTGAGTTCCGGCCCTGACCAGGATTCCGGGCCTGCTGCTGATGCAAATCAGACCATGGTACAACATATCCGTGCCCGTCGCGCCGTAGTGCTTGCCACGGGCGGTTTCGGCAGTGATGTGGCCTTCCGGTCCTGCCAGAATCCCCGGCTGGATACAACAATTTTGACCACCAACCACAAAGGCGCCACAGCAGAAGGCCTGGTTGCCGCTCTCCATATCCATGCCATGCCGGTGCATCTGTCCTGGATACAGCTGGGGCCATGGGGATGCGCTGATGAAGCCGGATATGGCAAAGGCAGCCGGTTTGCCTCCTACAGTATTTTTCCAACCGGCATCCTGGTAAATCCTGCCACCGGAAACCGCATTGTCAATGAATGGGCGGACCGAAGGCAAAGAAGCGATGCCATGCTGGCCACCGGACATGTCTGTGCAGGTATCGTGGATGCAAAAGGGGCACAAAAAGATCCCGACAGCCTTGCCCACTGTCTGAAAACACAGAAAACCAGACAATTTGACAGCCTCACCCGTCTGGCAGAGGCCTGGCAGATGCCTTCTGATGCATTGGAAAAAACCGTGTCTGAATACAACCATCTGGTGCGGACAGGCAAAAAAGACCCTTTTGGAAAACTGCCCCACAAAAATGCCGGCCCAATAGATTCACCGCCTTTCTATGCCATGGGGTTGTGGCCCAAAGTACATTACACCCCCGGCGGGCTGCAGATCAATGAAAACGCCCAGGTGATCGATTTGAACCACCGCCCCATTGGTCATCTTTTTGCCGCAGGCGAGGTCACCGGGGGCATCCACGGCGCCGGCCGGCTCGGGGGATGTGCGCTGCCCGAATGCATTGTCTTCGGCCGAATTGCCGGCCAACAGGCCGCCATATGAATTGGAACTGCTGATATTTTTTTACTTTCAACAAGGAATATACCATGGCACGAATAGACATCCCTATGCCACAGACCTATGCATTTACAACGGAACTGGACATCAGAATCCAGGATATCAATGTAGCCAACCATGTGGGACACGATACCTTTATATCCCTGCTGCATGAAGCCCGGGTCCGGTTTCTCCACCACCTCGGGTACACAGAAGCCGATATTGAAGGCTGTGCCATCCTCGTATCAGACCTGGCGGTAGTCTACAAAGCCCAGGCCCGGCACCGGGACAGACTCCGGTGCGAAATCGCAGCAGCAGAGTTCAACAAATACGGGTGTGACATCTTCTACCGGATGACCCGTGCACAGGACGACACCCTTATCCTTGAAGCCAAAACCGGCATCGTATTTTTCAATTACCATGAAAACAAAGTCACCCGAATGCCCCGGGAATTTGCCAAGGCTGTTTCATAACTGCTGTGTTCAGGGGACCCAAAATTCTGCACGCAGTGAGCCCCCGCCGGTGTCCTGTATCCGGACTGTCAGAGCTCACAAGGATTTCAGGACGGATGCAGGACACCGGCGGGGGCGGCCCGTCTGGCTGAGCCGTTTCCGGACAGAACAGCGAAACAGCCCCATTCACCGCACCTCAGATAGCCATGGCATCTTCCGCCAGCACGGTTTCCAGCCGGAAAAGCAGTTCATTTGCGTTTTCCATGGAAAAGACAGCCGGCGGCTTGATCTTCAGGACATTGTGATCCCGGCCATCCGTACTCATCAGTATTCCCAGTTCCTGCATCCGGTTGGCAAGGTAATCCGCCTTATCCCCTAAGGGCTGTTTGTTTTCATCCACCAGTTCAAATCCCAGAAACAGCCCCTGGCCCCTTACATCTCCGATGATGGGAAATTGTTTCTGCAGATCCCGCAGTCCGTTTTTCAGATACTCACCGGTCTCACGGGCATTTTCCATCAGGTGTTCCTCTTCAATCACCTGCAGCACTTCCAGGCCGATGGCACAGGACACGGGATTTCCGCCGAATGTATTGAAATATTCCATGCCGTTGGCAAAGGCATCTGCCACTTCCCGGGTGCACACCACTGCTGCCAGAGGATGTCCGTTGCCGATCCCCCTGGTACAGGCCCCGGAAGGCATCGGGCAGCGGCACGATATGGGTATGTTCCGGCGCGCCCTTTCCCCCTTTTCCATCAAATTTATAGGAGCTGACATCGATACACCCGCTGGTATTGCCATGATATCCCACCTCCACAGCGATCATATCCCGCCGGCCGGTGGCAGCTTTGGCCATGCGCAGGGCCAGTTCATTGGCTTCACTGCCAGAATTGACGAAATGCACCACTGACAGTGTTTCGGCAAAGGTGGCCAGCAGTTTTTGTGCAAACCGGTTGATATTGTCATGCAGATACCGGGTGTTGGTATTCAACACCGCCATCTGTTCTTGACCGGCCCGCACCACCCGGGGATGTTCATGGCCGGCATGGGCCACATTGTTCACCGTATCCAGATATTTTCTGCCGGTATCATTAATCAGATAAGCACCAGCACCCCGGACGATTTTCAAAGGGGTATCATAGGACAGGCTCAAACTTTTTCCCAGGTGCTGTTTTCTAAAATGGAGCACCCTTTCCCTGTCCACCGGCTCCAGTGGAGCCAGGGCGCTTTCCTGGAAAAAAAGATTGGGATCCGGACAAATACTTTTCCAGACCTCCCTGTGCGAAGGAAAAGCAGTTTTTGGAAAATCATGGCCAGGTTCCGGCATCTCCAGCATCATCTGAAAATGCAGATGGGATGCCTGGCCTCCGTTTTCGTGTGCATACCCTACATATCCCAGCAGGCTGCCTTTTTCAACGCACTGATTTTGTGCCGGCATATATGCGGCAGCATCACCCAGGCAGCTGTAAACAGTGTAAAAACAGATCCCTTCGGGGGTGTGATGTTCCAGAACAACTGTGGTGGCGCAGTCCGGGTCTTTTTTTGCGGACCGAACCGCGCAGAAGGTTCCCTTGAACAGTGCGAATACCGGAGTCCCCGGTGCCGCCCATACATCGATTCCCAGATGGAGGGTACGGTATTCCGGTCCGTTGTTTCCCTCAATGGTATTCATATCGGTTTTGCCGGTATCGATTTTGCCGACATGGC
>JAIVHE010000130.1 GCA_020201255.1 Desulfobacteraceae bacterium | reverse complement strand
GTGTGAGTTTATCAAGGGACACTTTTTTCAGTGCCCGAAAGTTTTCCACTTTCAGTGATTCGATGCGGGGGATCCCTTGTTTCTTTGTTTCTTTTTTTTCAGTATTCATCTGTTGTTGTCTCCGTCTCAATGAGAGGATCTCATGGCTGCCATTTTCTGATGGATCAGTTCCTGCAGCCGGTCTTCCGTCAATGGTTTGGGGTGCCATTCCAGTTTGGTTTTGCCCGTGTCTTTCCCCCGGCGGATGACCGGCACTTCCATCTCTTCCCAGAAATCGTTTTCCACATCATGGGCAATGGCAAGGCTTCTGTCTGAATGACATTTGCGCAGGACCCGCTCCGGCCAGATGCTGCATGCCAGATGTGCCCAATCATACTCGCCGGTTTCCAGTTTTTTCCAGGTGTCTTTGAGTTTTTTCTGCCATTGTCTGTGCTGGAACAGTTTCCACAAGGGAGATGCCGTGATCTGCACGCCATCATTCAGATCGGGTTTCCAGAATCCGGCAATGCGCAGCAGTTCATCGCGAAAATCCTTGAGTTCACTTTCCAGGTCTGTCAGCCTTACCAGGTCTTTTTCTTCGGCACTGCTGCGGGTCGTTTGGTTGCGCAGGGCAGTCAGGTTGTCCATGACGGTTTTGAGTTTCGGCTCCACAAAGTCATTGACACAGGTATACAGAGTTTGATCGGTCAGGCGGTGATAATAAATCCACAAGGTGTATGAACAAGATGGGGTTTGCAGGGGCCAGTAGATGGGGGCTTGGCGCCGGCTTTTGCTGTATCGCTTTAAGTGTTCAGTAAAAAAGGAAAGAGGACGACGAAAATATTCACGCAGGGTCTTCACATTTAGAATTACACATAATTCCTGCTCAATTACTTCTGTACGTTCCTTCCAAACAACTTCAATGCTTTCTCGAACTCTTAAACCAACATCTTCTATGTGCCCTTCATCATCTACAAGGATACCATGCCAAGTAATACGTATCGGGTAATCAAAAGGTACATCTTTTTTCTCGCCGGGCAGTCCTTTGTCATTTTGAAACATACCAGGAGGGCATATCGTTAGGGGATCGAAGGGATCTGGTAGTTTAGGAGGATGCCGTTCACCAGTCGCAAATCGAATGTCCCAACGTCCAAACAATAATCCAAAGAGATAATTCAATAGATCAACGGCTCTTTCGGCAACCCGATTTGGATCAAAAATTCCAAATTTTTGCTTTTGTCTGATAATAATATCGGGTCGGGTCAAATAGTTGATAGAAAGGACTTCGAGCCATCTATCAGCAGAGTAACACATCTTGGTGATAGAACGTGGGACATTCCCTTGCCCCCGAAGGTCCGATATGATCTCTTCAATTGGCATCCTAAGAACTCGGATTTGTTCTTCTTCTTGTAATTCTATGAATGTACCATTCTCGAATTGATTCGGATGTTCCCCGCAAACCTTTTTTATCTCTTTAAGCGCTTCCAAATCTAACTCATATAGGTCATTCACTAAATCCTCAATTAGTTTTGAGAGAGCGAGGATCCTAATATGGCGAGAATCATTTTCTTTGTCTTCTTCATATATGGACTGTCTAATATTTTGATTTTTCCTGAATTTTTCATGGATCATAGTACAATAAAATCGTGATGTTTCGCTCATTGCATTTTTTTCAGCGAAATTATTCCAAATTTGTTTTGCATAGTCACCTAATTTGTGGTGTCTTTCACTAAAAACTTTTGGTACTGGAACACTACCAACGATAGATTGCGTAAATTGACGAGCAGCACCAACAGAAACCGAGGAGTCACCTCCTGCTAAAAACAGCTCGACAAAATATTTAAAAGTCCTACTGTTTAATAACGCGAGAAGCCCGTATAATTGATGTTGATCGACTGATGCTGCTACGATAGGCCCTTTACAGTCAAATATACAACCATCTGGCATGGCCCTTGGACTAATGTCACTGGCGGTTCTTTCTGTATAGGTTAATGCTCTGTCGAAGTAAAAACTTCTATTCTGAGGACGTGATGCGAGACGTCCATTTCGAAAAAAATTACAAATTTCTCGACCATTGTTTCCCCAATTAACCGCCAAATGTATATCTCCGAAATAGGGAGAATAATCCCCTCCTTTGGCATATGGGAACCAATTATGACTTTGTTTCTTAGCATTTCCATCGTTGATCGAAATCAATGAAGCGCAAGATAGTTTGACGATTGGAATCTCCCAAATCAAGCGGAGAAACCTTTCATTGTCTGAAGTAATCAAGCCTTGACGAGCGTAACCATATGTTCCTTCCAGTGCTTGATGTTCCCGAAACGCTTTTAGTAGTCGATAGGCAACCCAGTATGAAATGCGGTGAGCTGGTAACTGCAATAGTAATATTGGCGGGACAACTCTGCAATTTTCTCCAATGGTTCCATTAACAACATTGACATATCCGTCTATTACAGCAGTCTCTTTATCAACAAAGGAAAGTGCTGTTATGAAAACAGCAGGCCTATTATTGTTGGCGGGTGACGTAACATATGCAGCCGCTTCAACCATTGCCCCATCAAGAACCCCAAGGCCTAAATCAATGCAGACTTCAATTTGACGATCGACCAGAAGATTTCTGTCTCTCCAGTTTGAAAGATAGCCTTTGAAAAATTGTGTACGGTTGTAAATTCCACCTATCTGCCCAGCTTGCTGAAGAAAATCTAAAGATCGATCTACAAAGGCAGCATCAACATCAGCATTCGCTTCACCATATTTGGATTGGAGAAGTTCACTTGTTTGGATGCACGGTTCACCAAACGGAGGATTCATCAGCACCACATCAAACCGCTTCCGGCACAGATCGATAAACGCGAATCCCTTAGCCGCATCCTCGGCAAACAGGCGTTTTTGCCCTTCATGGGATTCCGCTTGAGCCGCATAATTTTGCAACGCTGTTAAGATCTTTTCTTCGGCTGTTTCCCAGAAATCGCCGTCATGGTGCAGTTCGGCAAAATCAAACAATGTGGGCTCTCTTTTGGGGGCCATGCCAGGCAGAAACCCTTCCTGTTCTTTCTTTCTGAGCAGTTCATTGTTGTAAGCTTCTTTGGCATCACTGATGGCAGAGGTGATTTCCTGTTCAATTTTTAGCAGGGTACCGGCCTCGCCTGCCAGATGCATTTTGTCAAATATGGTTGCCGTGAATTCCCTGAGCATCTCTTTTTCACCGGGCATGGGTTCGGCACAGACGATGTTGGATTTTCTGATGGCAGGTCTGTGGCCCGATTTGATGCCCATTTGATGCCAGGCACGTTGTGCCCGCTGCCACAGGGACAGCCCGGCAATCTGCACGGCCCGGGGATCGATATCCACCCCGTGGATGTTCTGCTCGATAATCAGTTGGGGGATGACTTTCTTGAATTCGTCAAAACCGGTAAAGGTTTCCTGGAGCGGCTTGAGATGTGTGGATCGGTCAAACACATCCGGCCCCAGGTCGGTTTCAATGTGCCAGGCTTCTTCATAGATGGTTTCAAAAAGATCAAAGGCGTACAGCCCGAAATGCATCGATCCGCAGGCCGGGTCCAGCATGCGCAGTTCCCGGGGGTCTTTGAGCCTGCGGAACGGCACATATACCGGCTGTTTGAGCAGTTCTTCCTGGGACAGGTTTTCCAGGTTCTCTTCGGCGGTTTCAGGCGCGGTTTCTCCGGCTGCCAGAAAAATTTCGTTGGGTCTGCGCACCAGATACCGGCAGAGATCCTTTAACGCGGTATGGCCCCGGGTCATGTCATACCAGATTCTTCCCAGGGTATTGTCTGTTAAAAATTCCACCACATACCGGGGGGTGAAAAACTGATTGCGCACGGCCAGTTCCCGGCTGTTCCGGGGGGCCTGGGATGCTTTGCGCATTTGTTTGCGCTCTTCCTGGGAATTGAAATACTGGTAAATCCAGCCAATGGTTTCATCTTCGGCCCAGAAGGGTTCAATCTCAAAATGGTTGATCTGATCGAGCAGGGCCAGCAGCGCCGCTTCTCTGGGGAACAGCCGGCCCTGAACGCTGTGCCGGTCAAACAGCACAGCCAGATCCAGGCTGAATTCATCAAACAGGCTGAACAGAAAACAGCGGTACGCGTCCCCGGTTTCCCCCAGGGCTGTGCCGGCCAGGTTCTTGTACAGCTGAAATCCCGCCGGCCAGGTTCTTGTACAGCTGAAATCCCTTGGAACTGGTGCCTCTGGCAATGGATTCAATGAGAAACCCTCTGGCTTCTGCCATGCGCAGGGCTGCCAGGCGGTTGAGAACGGTAAAGGATTGTTCCCTGATGATGCGGTCCAGCCCCTGGCGGATCTTTTCTTTTTCAGATTTGCCGGGAATGGCTGCCACATAATGGGCCAGGGTTTCTCTTAAAAGGACAGCCGTCTGCTGCCCTTTATTGTCCAGAAAGCTGAGGGTGTCCACATCAGCCACGGTCCCGTTTGCCGGGTCCATGCCGTAGGTGGCCTGGAGCTGCCGGGTGAACTCCTCCATGAGAATGGCCCGGGACTGGGACACAAATCGGTGGAGGCGGTTCCGGGTGGTTTGATCAAATGCCATGGGTGTTTTTTTCCGGATCGTTATTGTCTGTAATTTCCAGGGTCAGTTCAAACGCATGGGCATACTCAAATTCTCCGCGAACCTGTTGAAGTGCCATGATCAGCTCATCCAGGTCCAACAGAGAGGTGATCCGTTTCCGGGGTTTCAATTGACGGGTGATTGTCTGTGTTTCTTTGCTGTCAAAATGTTTCTGCTCTTCTTTGATTTTGGCCTGCACGCGCTGCTGCCCGATCTGCTGCACCCGCTGTTTGAAGTCCTGCAACTGGTCCTGGATGGTATATTCCTGGTTTACCAGCCGGTGCAGTCCGGACAGATCCTGCGATACCGAGATTTTCAGATTTTCAAGATCTGCCAGCAGATTGTTCTGTTCCTGGCCGGTTAGTTCCTTCCACTCGGGAATCCGGTTCAGATCTTGCCGGCCTTGTTTGATCCGCGATTCCTGTTCCTGTTCCATGGTGACCGTCGCATCGCGGACCCGGGTTTTTAAAAGGGTCAGGGCAGATGCGAATTCAGTGCTGTACTTGAAAAAATCAGGGTGGGCCAGCCGTTCTTTGAGTTGTTCTAAGTCTTCGGCAAGATCGGATTTGAGCCGGCCGGGTGTGCCGCTGTCTGGCAGGGAATCAATTTTCTGACAATGGGTCTGCAGATCCCGCAGGGTAGGTTCCAGGCCCTGTTCCAGCGACTGCTTCAGTTCATTGGCCCATTTTAAATTGGCATACAGCATCGACTCCTCGCCCCCTAAGCGCTGGGGGGCATCTGAGGCATCATTGAACAAAATATCCGAGATATCCTGAGAAAGTGACGTCAGGCGCTCATGCCCGGGCAGGTCCAGGGATTTGATTTTTTCAGCCATGGGGCCGTATGCATGCTGGAGCTGGGGAAACAGCCGGGTGGTGGCTTTGCTGATGTCGTCCTCCAGGGGCAGCACCTGGTCGGCACTGAGATCCGTGAGCCGGTCCGCCGCCTTTGCCAGCATCTCCATGGGGGGCCGCTCTTCGCGCAGGGAAATCCCTACATGCTTGAAGCTGTTATTGGTTCTCAAAGCATCCACGGCCTGCTGACCGTTGACGGTCACCTCGCGTCCGGCGGTCTTGAGTTTTATTTCACCGGCCAAAAGCATGGCCGCCACCACATACCGAAGGGTATCCTGTGACCAGCCAAACGGCGCATCCGTAAAGATGTCTATAAGGCGTTTGCCTTCAATGCTTCCCTGCCGTTCGATCATATCCCGGATGCTGGTGACGGCTTTATGTTCCGTGTCAATGAAGGGGCGGCCGCCCCGAATCTGCACCAGGCCCAACGGGTCGGTTTGGGAGGTGATGGCTGTCAGTTTTCCCAGGCGGAGAAATTTTTCAGCCAGGTCCGTAGCTGCCCTGACAGGGGCTTCTGCATATCGGTCAAATACCTGCTCCGCCACACCTGCCAGATGTTTTCTGGCAGCTTCGATGACATCCGTGCCCAGGCTTTCAACCGCCGTCACCTCACCTTTGAAAACAAACGACCCCTGCACCAGACTGTTTCTGGTCGCCCTTACCAGGTCTCCCGTCAGGCGGCCGGCCCGGTCCAGCTGGCCTTTGCAATACTCTTTCACTTCCGGGTCCGGGTCGTTTTTGTTGTTTTTGACAATCTCTGTGCTGCGATAGATCTCGCCGGCCATCTCTTCCATTTCTGTTGTGGATCGGCCCAGAACAAAAATCGTGTGTCCGTTTGTCTTGTGCCGGCTCTCATCGGCAAGACGGATTCTTGCGGTGTCATATTGTGTGGGATCGATCATTTCAACAATGGTTTGAATGGTATTTCTCTCTCCGGCCAGAGATATGGTCTGGCCATTGGAGGACTGGGCTTTGACACCGGTCTGGACGGACAGGCTGCCGTGAAGATGCGCCCCGGGCAATGGGGAAAACGTTTCTTTTAGCGCGTCATTGCGGATCCGCCGCAGTTCCAACGGCCGAAGGAGGATCGTGGCCCGCTGCTGCTCGATGTCATTGAGTTTTTCACTCAAAAAACGCAACTGGCCATCCTGTTCACCAAAGGGGACAAACGGGTCGGAGATCAGGTCTTCCACTGCTTTGTTGACATCATCCAATGGCAAAGATGCGTTGATGCCCGGATGCATCAACCCGGCCACATTCTTGACACAAACCGGCAGATTGCCCAAGATTTGAAGCACACAAACAGTCTTGGCAATGTTCTGGTGAAGCGGTAAATCCGGGAACCGGTCCCTGGCTTTGCCCACGGACTGGTACAACGATTGAAATGCCCGCTGGATATCTTTTTCAAGGGTATCAAACAGAGTGACCGTGGTGGCAATCCAGCCCACCTCCTGATCGGCAATGGGGGTGATCCCATCAGCGCCGTCAACCAGAATATCCTGGACCACCTTGATGGCAGACCGCAGGCCGATACCGCCGGTGGATTTTGCCAGGGCGCCCAGCAGATGGAGCAGGATATCAAAATGGGCCGGCAGAAACGGGTACAGATCGATAAAGGTCTTCCGGTCAAAATCCGCGCCATAGACCCGGGCATCCACCAGTTTGGTATTGTGCCGCAGCATCTGGCCGTGTTTGTCAAACAGGCTGCCAAGGGCATTTTCCCCTTCGGACGATTTTCCCAGTAACCGGCTGTAGCAGATTTCCTTGATATCTTTGGCATCCAGGTCCACACCGACCGGGAACCGGTCTTTGAGTTTATACAATTCCGGTGAGTTCAAAGAGGCTTTTGCATCATCCTCGGTCAATGTCTGCTGGGCAGTGCCGATCAGCCAGACTTTTCCGTCCCCGATTTTTTTCAGATTTTCCGCCAGTCCCTGCAGGTTCAGAATCAACTGCTGTCTGGCACCCACATACTGCCCGACTTCGTCGATAATAAGAATGATATATTCTTTTTGGGAAGCATCCCGGACAATGTCCAGCATCTCGCTGACCCGGTCATTTTCAAACCGGATCACATCACCGGCTTCCGTGGAAAAAGAGGTGGTGGTCTTGAAAAGCACCGGGTACATCTGGTGGGCAATCTCAGGAATCAGGCTGTCCACCACCAGCTCGTCATTCCGGTATTTCA
>JAIVHE010000307.1 GCA_020201255.1 Desulfobacteraceae bacterium | reverse complement strand
TGAAAGAAATGCCATGGGATACAATGATGCAGCCCAGGCATTCGGCAACAACCAGCTGGATGCATTCTGGCTGTTTGTGGGATATCCCACCGGTGCTGTCATGATGGCGGCCCAGACCAATGACATCGACATGGTCAATCTTGACAAAGATGCACAAGAATCCGGTTTTTATAAAGAATATCCCTATTTTGCCAAAGTCAGCATCCCGGCCAATACCTATAAAGGGGTTGACTATGAAGTGAACTCTTTTCAGGATTCCGCCCTGTGGGTTGCCAACAAAGACGTATCTGCTGATACCGTCTATAAAATGCTGTCCCTTATTTATACAGATGAGGGTCTGGCACATATGGTATCCCAGAAAAAAACTTTTAAGAGCATGTCCGTTAAATCCGGGCCTACAGGTGTCGTCACCCCGTTCCATCCAGGTGCTGAAAAATTCTGGAAAGAAAAAGGGGTTTTATAGCCTATCCTCTCTAACCCCTAGTGTATGATTCCACCGGCACGGGGCGACAATGCCCCGTGCTTTATTCGTTTCCCATGAAAACCAGCATGCCTGTGACAACCATTTTTAAAAAATAGGACGGCAGATTGTGTATACTAAACTGAATCGATTCGAGCAAATTGTTTTTGATATCTGCGCAGTGGCCCTGGTTCTTTTCTATTCCTGGGCCGCGGTGGTGCAGCCCATGGCCACCCAGTATCATCGGGGTGTGTATGTAATAATAACCTATGTGCTCGTCTTCCTTCTCTATAAAGGCAAAACCACCGTCGGCCGGGTGATTGATTATGTGTTGATCGTGTTGTCCGTGGCATGTGTCGGATACTGGATCATCATGTTTGAGGCCATCAATTACCGAACCGGTGCGGAAACCCCTGTGGATGCAGCATTTGCCATTGTAGGTGTGCTCATCGGCATTGAACTGGCCCGGCGGGTGGTGGGAAATGTCTTTGTCATCATGGGGGTGGTGTTTCTGGTATATGGGGTGTACGGATATAAGGCACCTGATCTGATTTCCCATGCCGGAGCCCCGTTTACCGAGCTGTGCGTGAGTATATTTTATAAAAGTGACGGTGTGTTCGGCATCATGGCCAGTGTGCTGGCCACCTATGTAATTTTGTTTGTTTTGTTTGGCGCGTTTCTGGAAAAATCCGGGGCCCAGAAGTTTTTCATTGACTGGCCCCTGGCAGCGGTGGGTCACCGCATCGGCGGTCCGGGAAAGGTTTCGGTTATTGCCTCTGGCCTGTTTGGCTCCATTTCCGGCAGTGCTATTGCCAATACCGTGTCCACAGGTATGTTCACCATTCCCATGATGAAAAAAGCCGGGTTCAGGCCCCATGTGGCCGGGGCTATTGAGCCGGCCGCCTCCATCGGCGGCATGTTCATGCCCCCCATTATGGGGGCAGGCGGGTTTATCATGGCAGAGCTCACCGGTCTGCCCTATTCCCAGATTATGCTGGTGGCGATTTTCCCGGCATTCATGTATTTTTTCAGTGTCTTTGTCATGGTGCATTATGAAGCCAAAAAAGACAATGTGGTGGGTGAAAGAACCAAATTCAGCGCCACCCAGATTTTTAAAAAACAGTGGTTTTATACACTGCCGCTGGTCATTATCACCATTTTCATGCTCTACGGGTTTTCTCCGGCCTATTCCGCCATTCTGGGTCTGGTTACCTGCATTGCCATTTCCTGGGTGAGAAAAGACACCCGCATCGGGCCCAAAAGATTTGTCCAGGCTGCCAGGGAAGGGACGGAAAACAGTCTTAAAATCGGTGCCACTGTGGGGGTTATCGGTATTATCATCGGGGTTTTGACGTTTTCCGGCCTGATTTTGACCTTTGCCGATATCATGATCGAACTGGCAGGAGGATCTTTGCTGCTCACCATCCTGCTGGTGGCCCTGGCATCTCTGGTACTGGGCATGGGCGTGCCGGTGACAGCCGCCTACCTGGTAACCGCTGTGGTGGCGGTGCCGGCGTTGACCCATCTGGGAGTGAATGAACTGGCGGCCCACATGATCGTGTACTGGCTGTCCCAGGATTCCAATATCACTCCGCCGGTGTGCATTGCCGCCTTTGCAGGGGCCGCCATTGCCAAGGCCAATATGTGGAAAACCGCGTTTACCGCTTTTAAATTTGCCAAGTTTCTCTATCTTGGACCGCTCCTTTTCGGGTATGTGCCCGGATTTTCCCTGGACGGCAGTTCCATGGATATTGTTAAAGCGTTTATTGCCATTATATTCGGTACCTATTGCTATTCCTGGTTTCTCAGCGGCATCTGGATTACCCCCCTCAGAAAGGTGCTCTTCAAAAGAAAAACAGCGTAATTTTTTTCCAAGAACAATGCAGGGGCGGTTCGCGAACCGCCCCTGCATTATCTTCGGTACCATCCCGGCATGTCCGATCAGCCCCCTCCGGCTCTGACTGTCCGGTCAGAGCACATCTCCAGGGGCTCCTCTGCCAAGTTCCTCCCGATACACAATCCATTACAGCAAATAACCAGACATGCAAATATTTGGTTGCATAGTCAACAATTTTAGTCCATATTATCTGTAACCCGAATAAAACAGATGACGATTGCCATGGATAAAAAATATTGCACATGAAACAAACCAATTTGACACCTGAAACTGAATATATTCATATGGATACCATTGCGCTGGAAAGTTTTGAACGTGTCATTGATACCTCTATTGCCTATCTGGTGGGCAGAACCTCCCGGGCCATCATTAAACGGTTGACCAAAAAATTTTCAGATGCCGGCTTTGATGTGAGTTATGAACAATGGAGTATTTTGATTCACTTGTACAGAAAAGACGGACAGACCCAGCAGGAATTGTCCACCATTGCAGTCAAGGACAAGGCTGCCATCACACGGCTGCTCAATGTGCTGGAGAAAAAAAATATCGTGCTGAGGATTCCGGACCGGTCGGACAAACGCAGCAAACTGGTGTATCTGACCCATAAGGCAAAAGCGTTCCGCAATGATCTGATGGCTTTGGTGGAAGAAATGCTCCAGGAGGCGGAACAGGGAATTTCCTTTGAGGAAATGGCCCGGTGCAAAACCACCCTTAACAAGATTTTTGCCAATTTTGACCGGCTCAATGCATCTGATTAAAATTCCACCAGCCGGTTCTGGATGGCATATCGGGACAGGTCGGAATTGTTCCTCAGGTTAAGCTTTTTTAAAATTCTGGCCCTGTAGGTATCAACGGTTTTGACGCTGATATTGTATGTTGTGGCAATTTCGCGGTTGGTACTGCCGGTTGCCAGTTTGCGCAATACCTGCAGTTCCCGCATGGATAAGGATTCTGTCAATCCTGTGTTTTTATTGCCCCTGATAAACCGGAGGGCCAGGGCTTCGCTGGCTTTTTCCGTAAGATATCTTCCCCCGGAATGGATTTTTTTCACCGCTGCCACCAGTTGCTCCGGCGCGGATTGTTTGGTGACATATCCCATGGCACCGGCTTCAATGGCCCGGATAACATATTGCTCTTCTTCATGCATGGTGAGTATGAGTACCGGGATATCCGGGCAGTAACTGCTCATGAGACTGACCACCTCCAGTCCGTCCATACCGGGCATGGAAATATCGATGACCGCCACATCCGGTTTTTTTTCCATGACCAGGTCAAAGGCGGTTTCTCCATCTGATGCCTCGGCAATGACCCTGATGTCGGTGCTGTCTTCCAATACCCTGCGAAGCCCGTCTCTGACAATACTGTGGTCATCTGCCAGCAATACGGTGATCATGTATATCCTTTCATGGCTATCTTGCAGCAGATTCGGGTACCTTTGCCAATGGCGGATGTGATATCCAGCCACCCGCCGGTAAGGTTGGCCCGTTCTATCATGCTTTCCAGCCCGAATCCGGTTTGCTTTGGGTTATCTTTCGGATCAAATCCAATGCCATTGTCTTCCACGATCAACACCAGGCCGTGGATATCGGTGCGCAGCTCCACCATAATGGTAGTGGCATCCGCATGGCGAATGGCGTTGGTCACCGCTTCCTGGCCGATGCGGTACAAGGCTGTGGCAAGGGTTTTGTCAATTTCAGGTATGGGATCGCGCCGGAATACACAGGAGACATTGGATCGTTTTTCAAAATCGGAGACCAGGGACTCCAGTGCATCTGCCAGTCCCAGATCATCCAGAACCCGGGGCCTGAGCCGATAGGACATGTCCCGGACATCCTGGATGGTTTTATCAATGAGAAAACTCATTTTTTCCGCCCGGTCCGCTGCATTGGCAGTTGTAGCAGACAGGTGTTTAGTCAGCCAAACCGCATCGATGCGCAGGGCGGTCAATACCTGGCCCAGTTGGTCATGAAGTTCTCGGGCCACCAGTTCTTTTTCCCGCTCCTGGGATGCGATGATGTTTTTGGATAAATTTTTCAGATTATCCTGGGCTTTTTCCAGCTGGGCGGTTCGCCTGCGTACCTGTTGTTCCAGATCCTGGGAATACCGGGAAAGTTTTTCCTTGGCAATTTCCAGATCTTTCTGGGTTTTGTTTTTTTCCGTAACATCCACACTCACGGCCAGGGACCGGACCACCTTGTGGTTTTCATCTCTTACGCCATAGCATGAAAGTAAAATATCTATTTTCTCTTTGTTTTTTTTAATATAGGTATAGGGCACGTCTTTAAAAAAGCCGGTACAAAAAAACTGCGGAAAAATAACCTCCAGGGCATATTTTTTGGATTCCGGTGTGAAAAAATCGGTCAGATATCGGTCAATGACCTCATTTCTGTCATACCCCATCACGTCCACCCAATGGTCGGATACCCGGATGATTCTGCCCCTGGTATCAATGGAGTGCAGCATGATGGGGGTTTTATGGTAGATATGCCGGTACCGTTCTTCACTCACGCGCAGTTTTTTTTCAGCGGTTTTACGCTGGGCGATTTCTTTGACCGCCTGCTGGTACAAAACAAATACCAGAATACCGGCCAGAATGGAAATACCTATCACTGCCGGTCCGACTCCCCGGATAAAGGGCCTGCTGACCTGTTTTTCAATGGCTTTTTTGTTTCTCAAAGAAACTACCTGCCAGTCTGGATAATTGGCTACCGGCAGGGTGGTATGCAAAAACCTTGTCCCATCAGAGCTGGTTACAATCCCTGGTTTTGCTTGTGAAAATCCCGACCACTCCCAGGGGCCGTTGCCAAACTGACGGGAGTTGACAATCTGATCCAGCTTTTTATCATCCAGGTGCCATAACAGCTGAAACCGCAGATCAGGCTGGTTGCTGATAAAAATAATGCCATCAGGGTTTACAAACAAAAGAATATGTTCCGGATCGGAAAACAGGGTGGATTCCAAAAATTCAATGGATGATTTGATCACCGCCACCCCGAGGATTTTCTGGTTGGTTCGGCCATACACCGGGTGGCTGTAATACACCCCACGTTTCATGGAGGTTATGCCCAAAGCCAGATAGGTGGCAGGTTCTCCTTGAATGGCAGCCGTGAAATAGGGTCTGAAGGAAAAATCCTTGTCCACAAAACTGTCATGCTGGTTCCGGTTGCTGGAGCAGATGGTGATGCCGTTATGGTCCATCAGATAACTGACATCCAGTTCCAGGGACCGGGTAAACATATCCAATATCTGATTTGCCTCATAAATGGTTTCCAGGTTAGTGCTTTCAAGGGCCTTTTGCATTTCTCCAAGCCTGGAGAGGGTTCTGACGGGTTTGATATGTTCGGATAAATAGGTGGACAATTGATCAGTGAGCAGTTTGAGCTGGGAGGCGGATTGGGTTTCGGCTTTCTGGAACACAGCCTTTCGATAGGCGTAATAGTAAACCCATCCGCCGGTGGTCGCGGATAAAAACGCAAATACAGCCAGAATCAATATGATCATTCGCAGTTTCATCTTGGAAGTATATACAAAACGATGGCCAATTTTTCAATTGAGAATATTGTGGTTCTTGGATAGAATAGACCAAAACGGTGGGGTATGTAAATATACTGTCAACTTTTGGTGTCGGTTTGCAGATAACAGTTGCGCCGTTGAACCGTGATCCAACTACTATTAAAGAGACGTTCCAATGGCGACCATTACCTTTAATGCATTTTCGTTTTTACAAAACAAACTCAAAGAAAAAAACCTGCCCTATGCAGATGTTTCCCTTTCCGTTTCGGAAGGGACCACTGCCGGGGATTTGATCCACCAGATGCAGCTGACCCAAGAAGAGGTAGAGGTGGTATTCATCAACGGCCGGGTCCAGCCTTTCGAGACGGTTCTCAAGGACCTGGACCGGGTGGCTTTTGTTCCGCATGGAACCCCGGGTCCGTACCGGGTGCTTCTGGGATTTAAAAATAAAAAACATGGCTGAATCATCCGGGCATTTATTGCGATCCCTTTGCCGGAATCTGTACGCCAAATGCTTGGGGAGCTTCAGTCCCAATTGAAAAAAGCAGGGATACAGGCTGCCTGGCCAGAACCTGTCGGGTTTCATCTGACCCTGAAATTTCAAACGATCACCCCGACAAAAAAGGCTTGACATAAAATCATTGCTGGAGATATGTATACATTAAAGCCCTGGTATGGGCTGCAATGACACATGATCACACCGTTGTGCGGGCAGAGAAACACCCATGGCCACAGAAAATTTTGAAGAGTTTGCGTACACAGCTATTCTTGGATTGATTCTGGACAACCGCTTCAAACCCGGGGATTTTCTGTTTGAAACCGAACTGGCCAATTCTTTGGGGTTGAGCCGGACACCGGTGCGCCATGCATTAGGACAGCTTGTGGCGGAAGGGTTTCTGGAAAAAAAGAAAAAAAAAGGATGCTATATTCCGGATGTAAGTGCCAGGGATGCGCAGCAGGTGTTCTTTCTCAGAGAAACCATGGAGGGAATGGCCGCAGCCTCTGCAGCCCGCTACGCCACAGAGGAAGATATCTCTTTTTTAAAAACCCTGGTCGCAAAGGAAAGCAACCGGGACAACACCCTTTCCAAGCTGGATGTGCTGGAAATCAACCAGGCGTTTCATCTGGGCATTGCTCGTTTCAGCGGCAACCGGTACCTTGAGCACTATTGCCGTCACATCTTCTGGCGGTCCAATGTATACGTGTTTTTTTACGATAATTATTACAGGGAAGATATTGACTACAGCGCATTGAAGACCCCGGACCAGCATGCCCGGGTGGTGGCGGCCCTTGAAAACAGAAATGATGAAAAAGCCGGCAACCTGATGAAATTTCATATCCGGTCCACCTATGAAATGCTGTTTATGAAACTGCAGCACCTGGATTGACATACCCGTCTGTCTGAATCACGGGCATCTTTGATACACTAACGGCTCAAAGGCCCGGGATATAAAAAAAATTGGCGGTGGTGCTTGACAGGAAGCATTTATACAGTATACATTCGATTAATGTATACATTACATCAGAACCTGACAATGCACGTTACATTAAATGTAAGGAATCTTTATGAAAATACTTGTTCTTGGCGGATGCGGCATCCAGGGACGGACCGCTTTGCATGACCTGGCTTCAGATGACCAGGTGACCGAAATAATCTGTGCTGATGCGCAATTTGATTTGTTATCAAAGATCGCGCCTTTTACCAACATGGAAAAAATTACCACAAAGGCCATTGACGCAAAAAATGACGCAGACCTGTTACGCGTGATAAAACAGGCCGATGTGGCCATTGATCTGCTTCCCAAAGAGTTTGCCGAACCGGTGAATGAAGCGGCCCTGGCAGCCCGGGTGCCGGTGGTGAACACCAATTACATGTATGATCCGGGACAGATGCAGCAAAAAGCCAAAGCCGCAGGTATTGCCATTATGCCTGAATGCGGCCTGGACCCGGGTATTGACCTGGTCCTTTACGGCAGTGCCATGCGAAGATTTGATACCCTCACATCCATCCGCTCCTACTGCGGCGGATTTCCCGAAAAAAAGGCATGCACCAACCCTTTGAATTACAAGACATCCTGGATCTGGCGGGGAGTGTTGAGCTCCACCAAGCGGGACAGCACCTTCATCGTTGACGGAAACCGGGTGAATATCCCCGGGGAGCGCCAGCATGATGCGGCCAACATCCACATCGTTGATTTTCCGGGCCTGGGCACCCTGGAAGCCATTCCCAACGGCAATGCCGCCTTTTTCACGGACCGAATGGGCATTTCAGACACCATTGTCACCACGGGTAGATATTCTCTGCGCTGGCCCGGGTGGGCCGCTTTCTGGCGGCCCCTCAAAGCGCTGGGCTTCCTGGATGAAACCCCGGTTCCGGGCCTGGGAGACGGCACGGTGTCGCCTATGGATTTCATGGACAGATTTTTGGCGCCCCGCCTGACGTACCAGGATGATGAAAAAGACCTGGTGGCCATGCTCAATATATTTGAAGGCAAGATTGACGGCAAAAAAATGCAGCTGACCTCCACCATGATCATTGAGCGGGACCTGGACACAGGATTGATGGCCATGAGCAAGGGGGTTGCCTGTTCAGCGGTCATTGCGGCCAAAATGATTGCCAGAAAACAGATCACTGACACCGGGGTGCTGTCGCCCATGATCCATATACCGGAAATGCCGTTTCTGGAAAGTTTGAAAAAAAGGGGAATCGTTGTCACTGAAGACCTGAAGGACCTGGAAAATTGATGCATCCGCTCCTTGTGCACACGATCGACCGCAGCTGGCCGGCGGCAGGATTTCGGGCACAGCTGACGGGTTACAACCGTGAGCAGGGGTAAACACCTTTTATAGCAGACGTGCGGCATGGTGCCGCTGATTTTTATACCAAACCGTAACAAAAGGAGAAAAAACATGCGTCAGAAAAAAATCCTCTCACTGGTCCTTGCACTGGCTGCTGTGCTGTGCTTTAGCGCCGTCACCTTTGCCGGCACCCTGACAGAGATCGTAAAACGCGGGGAACTGCGGGTGGCGGTGCAATCCGGCGCACCTCCCTATGCGTTTATCAACAAGCATGGGGAACATGCCGGCTCCATGGTTGATTTTGCCAACGGCATGGCCGAAGCCATGGGCGTCAAGATGGTGGTCCTGGATTTTGACTGGGACGGCCTGATTCCGGCACTTCTGTCCGGCAAGGCCGACATCCTGGCCGCAGACATGACCCCCACCCTGAAACGGGCCTTGAAAATCTCCTTTGCCGATCCCTGGATCGAAGTGCAGCCCTGTATTTTCACCCGTACTGACACCGACTTTCAGACCCTTGAGGATGTGAACAAGAAAGGGGTTACCGTGGGCGTGCTTTTGGGCTCAACCGGAGAAACCATTGCCAAACAGTACCTGCCCAATGCCGAGATCAAATCCTACAAAGGCGGTGGCCGCATGGTGGTCCAGGCCTTGATTTCGGGTCATGTGGATGCGGGTGTCAATGATGACCTGGCCGTGGTCACCGTGCTGCCGGATTTTCCGCCCAACTCGGTCCGGCTTCTGGACAAACGCCTGGGCCAGGGCAAAGACCCCCTTGCTTTTGCCGTACGCCACGAGTCTGTGAACCTGTGGCAGTGGATCAACCTGTATTTTAAAACCATCCGGTCTGACGGCACCTATGACAAAAATATCGCCTACTGGATGGAAGGTACTGACTGGAAAAAAGACCACTGATCCGGTAACCAGCCATTTTTTGAACAGCACTGCGCCTTAGCGGTAACATGGTATCATGAACGGCGCATGTCCGAAAAACCAGTAGTATTTCGGGCATGCGCCCCGGCAAAAGGGATGATCATATGCTGGCTGACTTTAATTTCAGAATCATTTTTGAATATCTGCCCCTGTTTTTAACCGGGCTTCGATCCACGTTTTTTATTTCCGGTGTGTCCATCATGCTGGCCCTGGTGACCGGCACTATTGCCTGTGCGTGCAGGATCTCTTCCATCAAACTGCTCAAATATCCGGCCATCGCCTATATTGAAGTCATCCGGTCCACGCCGTTGCTGGTGCAGATTTATTTTCTGTATTTCGGGCTGCCCACCCTGGGGATCCGGGTGCCTGAGATCCAGACCGGGATCATCGCTTTGATGCTCAATTCCGGGGCTTATATCGCTGAAATCATTCGTGCCGGCATCACCTCGGTGGATGACGGCCAGATCGAATCCGGGGTGTCTTCCGGGTTGAATTATTTTCAGCGCATGCGCTTTATTATCCTGCCCCAGGCACTGGGGGCTACCGTGCCACCTCTGCTGGGCCAGTCCATCGTCCTGGTCAAGGATTCAGCCCTGCTTTCTTTGATCTCGGTGATGGAGCTGACCCGGTGCGGCCAGACCATGACATCTGAGCGGTTCATGCCCACGGAAGCCTTTTTAACCGTGACATTCTTTTACATGTGTATCTATTTCTGCCTCAAATCCCTGGCAGACTGGTCCCAGAAAAAACTGATATTCAGGGAGGCGTATTAATCATGATGGCATTTTATTTCAGCCGGCTGGTGGAAATTTTTCCCTTTTTTCTCAAAGGGTTGTGGATGACCACCCAGATCGCCTTTATCAGCCTGTTCACCTGTACCATTCTGGGATTTATCTTAGGGATTTTGCGCTCCGGCAAAAATATCATACTCAAACGCCTTATCGGGGTGTATGTGGCGTTTGTCCGGGGCACTCCGTTTGTGGTCCAGGTGTTTATCGTATTTTTCATCCTGCCGGAATGGGGAATCCAATTAAAGGCCTTTCAAGCGGCTCTTCTGGCCATGGCCATCATGGGATCGGCCTTTATCTGCGAAATTGTGGCAGGGGGCATCAGCGCCATTTCCAAAGGCCAGTGGGAGGCGGGCACCGCATCCGGCCTCACCCTGATCCAGCAGCTGCGCCTGGTGGTCATCCCCCAGGCCATGAAAGTCATCCTGCCGCCCCTGGTGGGCCAGTATGTGCTGTTGATCAAAGACACCTCTGTCGTGTCGGTCATCGGTGTGATGGACCTGACCCGGGTGGGATGGGTCACCGTGATGCGAATCCCGGAGGGCCTCATGGTGTTCTCCCTGGTGGGTGTCCTGTATTTTGTCATTTCATACCCCCTGATTCTACTGTCCAACTATCTGGAACGGCGAATGGCGGTGTAATGTAATCCGGCACCGGGGCGGCAAAGAAACCGGAAACATTGGTAACGGCTGTACCAGAAATAGCAACTGCGTCTGGAAACCAGAGAAACCAAGGATACAAGATGATAGAATTCAAGCATGTGAACAAATGGTTTGGTAAGCTCCATGTACTTAACGATATCAATCTGGACATCGATGCAGGGGAGGTGCTGGTGATCTGCGGCCCCAGCGGCTCGGGAAAATCAACCCTGATCCGGTGCATCAACCGCCTGGAGCCCATCCAGGAAGGCGAAATCATTGTTGACGGCGTGCCCGTACACGACAAAAAGACAAACCTCACCAAACTGCGGGCTGACATCGGCTTTGTGTTCCAGCAGTTTCATCTGTATCCCCACATGACGGTGCTCCAGAACGTGATGCTGGCCCCGGTGAACGTCAAAAAAATGTCCGCAGCGGCAGCCGAAGAGATTTCCAGAGAAAAACTCACCCAGGTTGGGCTCACCGATAAAGCCGGGGCCTATCCGGCACAGCTGTCCGGCGGGCAGCAGCAGCGGGTGGCCATTGCCCGGGGCCTGGCCATGTCTCCCAAAATCATGCTGTTTGATGAACCCACCTCAGCCCTGGATCCCGAGATGATCGGCGAGGT
>JAIVHE010000428.1 GCA_020201255.1 Desulfobacteraceae bacterium | reverse complement strand
GGGGATGTGCATGCCCATCAGCGGTCGGACCCCGTAAAAATGGCCCTGGCCGGCCATGATTTTTTTTGCGGTGAGCGCTGCAAAGACATCATCCATGGGTTTGTCTTTGGGAAGGATGGATACGGTGGGGGCCCGCAGCGCCGGATCTGCCGGGCCGATGATCCGGATATCGCTGCGCTTTTTGAGCCAGTCCAGAAACGTGGTCAGCAGGGCGGTTTCATGATCCAGGAACAGCTGTTTGAGCTGTCTGCCTTTTTCTGCCTGGTCGGCAGCAGCAGCATCAGCAGCCGGATCGGAAAAATGGTGGTCATACACCGCATCAAGGTATTGTGCCACCCCGGCGGCCGCTGCGATCTGGGCATGGTCCGGGCCGGCCGGCATCATTTTTTTCCGGTCAATGCGGGCGTTAAAGAAATGGCCCTGGTTTGGCAGGGTATCTATGATCTGTTTTTTGATGGTCATCAGTCCCAGGTGCGGCCCCCAGGTCTTGTACAGGGAAAACAGGTAGATGTCCGCGCCCAGGGAGCCGATGTCCGGCAGGCCGTGGGGGGCATAGGCCACCCCGTCTACCACCACACAGACATCGGCGGCGGCTTTGGCTTTTGTGACAATGTCTGCCACCGGGTTGACATGGGCCACCACATTGGAACAGTGGGGGAATGCCAGGAGCCGGGTTTTTGGGGAGAGCAGGGCATCCAGGTCATCCGGGTTGAGCATGGCGGTATCCGGGTCCACGCCCCACTCTTTGATGATGATGCCGGTTTTTTCCAGGCGCCGCCAGAATCCGGCATTGGCCTCGTGATCCTGTGCAGACACGATGATTTCATCCCCTTTGTCCCACATCTCCCGGAACGCGTGGGCCAGGACATAGAGGTTCTGGGTGGTGGAGGGGCCGAACTGGACCTCGTCTTCACCGACGTTGAGCCAGGCGGCCAGCTGCGTGTAGGCCGCATCCATGGCTGCCCCGGCCTGCTGCGATGCCGGATAGTTGTAGTAGGGCTGCACCTTGGTTCGGGTATAATAGTTTTTCAGGATGTCAATCACCTGGCGGCAGGTATAGGAACCGCCGGCATTTTCAAAAAAGCCCCATCCGTCCAGGGATGGTTCTGAAAATGCCGGAAACTGACTTCTGATAAATGTTGAATCCAGGTTTGTCATATGTTTCTCCTTAATGTTACCATTGTTTATGCTGTTTATCCAAAGCGCAGGCATTCATATGAACCGCATCATGGAAGAGCCGGTCTCGATTTTTTTTCCATCTGTTCCATGGCGGTTTTGATCGATTCGTAATAGTTGGTGTAGTAGTGGTCCAGGGTTTTTGCTCCGATGAGGGCCAGATTTTCAGGTGCACCCGTCTTGTTGGCCGATATATTCTGTGAGTAATCCTGCATTTTGCGCTGCAGTTAATTGTCGTCTATCAGCCGTAGCAAAAAGCTCAGCCTGCCATTCCAGAGCACATGCTATATGTAATGCATCCATCGCTCGTAAAGTGTTAGTCTCCAATAAGTTTACGGAATGAGAGATTACGGAAGGAGTGACTTGAAGCACGATCGCATCATGTATATCTTCTATCAAATTTTTTTTAATTGTACGATAATCATCCAATGATAAAAGTTGCTCTCTTCGTCTTCGGTTTAGTCCGGATATTATTTCAGGCAATACTATTGTGCACAAACCCAATTGTGAGGCGCGCTGTAAGAGATGGTCTAAAATTTCAGAACCATCTTCTAACACATACCTTTTCGCAAACGCGGAAGAATCACATATGAGCTTCATAATTTTGATTCACGTTCTTCAATAATAGCTGATGCCAAATCACTTCCTGGAATTTGTAAACAAATGCCCGGTTTTTTCCAGGATGGCGTCTTGCGATTCTTGTCAGAAAATGGAACTACCTCTGCGATAGGCCTTCCACGTCGTAAAAGGATAATTGTTTCACCAAGTTCAACTTCGGTAATGAATCTTGATGCTTTTTTTCTAAAATCGGTAAAAGAAACTGTTTTCATTGCACACCTCCTGATTATTGTGCATTTAAATGTACATAATAGGAGACATTTTGTCAAAGTATTTGTTGTGACCGGGCCATGCGTGTCGCCTTGATATTGCAGTTCGTTTGTGAATTTATTGGAACCTTATTGTGGGCTGTTTTCTGCCGGTGATGCGCTGATAGGTTTCATCGGGATAGCCTAAGGCCACGGCAGCGTGGATGGTTTCCGATTCCGGGATTCCCAGTTGTTTCTGGATGGAGCTGTCCTCGGACATGGCGGCTACAGCGTATCCGATCAGGCAGGTGCCCAGGCCCATGGTGTGGGCTGCCAGCAGGATGTTGCCGGCGGCCAGCAGGGCATCCTCTTTGGGGCAGGTGGCACCGGGGGATGATCCAATGAGAATGACCGCCGGCGCCTCATGGAAGAGCCGGTCCCGGTTTTCTTTTTCCATCTGTTCCATGGCGGTTTTGACTGATTCGTAATAGTTGGTGTAGTAGTGGTCCAGTGTTTTGGCCCCGATCAGGGCCAGGGATTTTCTGAGCAAAAAATTTTCCGCTTTTTTGTTCAGCCGCTCGAAAAAATCCTTGATAGATTGTCCCAGGGCCAGAACCTCGGGCCGGGAGGACAGGCAGGTGAAGCTCCAGGCCTGGCTGTTGGTACCGGACGGGGCGAACACCGCAAGCTTGATGAGATCGGTGAGCTTTTGTTTTTCCACCGGGGTTTGCCTGTAATGCCGGCAGGACCGCCTGGAGCAGATGAGGCGGGCCAGGTACTGTGTGGGAAGGGCTTTGCCCGGCGGCAGCCAGGCATGGTTCATGGTAAAGGTGGCAAAGTCCAGTAGGTCCGGATTCTGGGCCGGGATGGTGATGGCGTTTTTCGGGCAGGCAGCCATGCAGTGGCCGCATTGCAGGCACCGGGCCGTGTCGGTGTCGGGTGCTGCCCGGGCAGTGTTGTTTTCCAGGGAAAGAATGTCTGACGGGCAAATCCGGGTACATGTGCCGCAGCCGACACAACTGGCGGGGTCAATATTAACGGAAGGGGATGTTGAATGCATTTGTCTCCTTTTTTCAGGTGCAGGCCTATCATTTTTTATCATTTTCATATAAGAAAGGACAAACAACAATAATAACACCCATGCCCTGGCGGGCACAACAAAAAAAGAAAGCGGTTAGGTGTTAGCGGAAGCTGATGACTGAGTGCTGACGGCTTTCATATAAACAAGGGGGGTTGTTTTGGAGTTTGATTTTTGCGCCAATCCGCACCTGTATTTTGGACCGGGGAAACTATCTCAGCTGCCTGATCTGGCAGGAAGATACGGCCGCACCCTGCTGCTGGTCACCGGGGCCGCCTCTTTTGTGAACGGCCCGCATTGGGCGCCGCTGCAAAAAGGGTTCAAGGCAGCAGGCATCGCCGTGTACACAGCTGATATTCAGGGTGAACCCAATCCAGACGATATTGACAAGATTGTGGAAAGATATGCCGGC
>JAIVHE010000129.1 GCA_020201255.1 Desulfobacteraceae bacterium | reverse complement strand
AAAAACGGCAGTACCAGGTAAAAGCCTTCTGTGATACGCCAGGTGCCCAGGGTCTGTCCCAGATCTTCTGATTTTGTGTGCATGCCCAAATGCTTTTGTGCCACCTGATTGAATCCCAGGATACCGGCAGTGGAATTCACCAGGAATATGCCGATTTCATCCGATGCCTGTTCCAGCTTTCCCTGGAGCAGGTTGTTGACAAACCGGACAGGAAACAAAAGGTTGTGGAAAAAATGACTGATGCCTTTTCTTGCCGGTGTGGGCACCACGGCTTTATATCCTTTGGCAACGGGCTTGAGTGCGTAAAAATAGAGCCTGTCATTGACGGTATACATGGCATAATTCAGATAATACAACGGGTCGGGCACCCGGGAATCTTTGTATGCATCATCCTGGTATTCATCAAACAGGTCATCATCATCAAAATCATCCTTGAACCCTGTGTCGGCAGTGGTATCATTTTGTGCCATCTGCTGCATCCCTGATGCCGGCTCTGCAGCCCACACCGATGAATGCATCCCGGTAGAAACAAAAATTGCCAGAATAACCAGCACCCAATATTTTTGTATCATTTTTCCTGTTTCCTTATTTTGTTATTGTCCGGCAACATTTTGGCTGCAGCCGCACTGTTTCGGAGTTAGGGATCATTGCTGCTGAAAATAAATTTTCTGATCAACGATTCAATATCCAGAACCGATTCCGTATTTTCTATTTCATCCCCGTGGGCCAGCATCATATCAGATCCACCGGGCAGAATTTCAATGTATTTTTCACCGATGATACCTGCGGTCTTGATGGAGGCGATGCTGTCTTCCGACAGGGCCAGACTTGTATCAATGTCAAATGCCACTTTGGCCACCAGATGCCGGTGGTCGATGGAAATGGCAGAGACATGACCGACCCTCACCCCTGCCAGTTCCACGGCAGCTCCTTTTTTAAGGCCTGAGACCGAAGAAAAATAGCCATGCACCGTGTACCTGTCTTTGAAAAACAGGGAAAATTCACCAATGACAATGAACAGATATCCGGTACAGAGCAATGTGATAATCACAAAAATGCCCACATAAAAATTTCGTTTTCCTTCATTCATTTCGTATGTCCTTTCCCCGGATAAACCCATGGACGCTTTTCATATCAGACTCCATTATCTCCTGTTTCGACCCTTCAAAGGCAATGATTCCCTCATCCAGAAAAGCAATGTGCTGGGCCAGATCAAAGATTTCAGGGATGTCATGACTGACAATCACCGCGGTAAATCCAAATTTCTTCTGGTATTCTCTGATCATATGGTGCACATTTTTTTTTCTGACCGGATCCAGTCCGGCGGTCGGTTCATCAAACAATATTACTTCGGGGTTGGTGACAAGTGCCCGGGCCAGTGCCACACGCTTGCGCATGCCACCGGACAGTTCCGATGGATATTTATGGTCGATACCTTCAATGCTCAACTGGGACATCCGGGTATGTACTTTTTCCTTTAATATTGAAGGAGATATTCGGGATGTCTCCTTCAGGGGCAGCGCAATATTGTCAAAAACCGTCAGAAAATCAAACAAGGCATTATCCTGGAACATGTAACTCATGCTTTTTTGAAACTGGAGCGCTTTTTTTCGGGGAAGCCGGTTTAAGGGCTCACCCTGGATCAGCAACTGCCCTGAATCTTCCTGGACCAGACCGACAATATGTTTCAACAATACGGATTTTCCGGTACCGCTTTTACCGATGATAACGGTAATTTCTCCTTTGTTGATGGTCAGGTTCACACCGTTGAGAACCACAAGGGAGCCAAATTTTTTTCTTACCTCTGTAAATTGAATAAACGCTGTGTGCATGGATTACACCAGAAAAAAGGTGATGATATAATCACAGATAAGAATACAGATGCATGACTGCACCACCGCCCTGGTGGTTGCCAAAGAAACCCCTTTGGCACCGAATTCACCCTGTTGGGTCAGGTGTGAATAATATCCCCGGTAGCAGCAAATGGTAGTCACCACAAGGGCAAACACAAGAGACTTGAAAAATCCCCCCCAGATATCTGCCAGGTTCACACTGCGGATCACCTTGTCCATGTAGACGGCTTCATTCATTCCCAACAGCAAAGACCCTGACAGATATCCGCCAAACACCCCCACTATGTCAAAAAGAGCGGTAAGCAGGGGAAAACTGAGAACAGCTGCTACAATTCTCGGGGTAAATACAAAGCGAATGGGATTGATCTGCATGGTGACCAGGGCATCGATCTGTTCTGACATGCGCATGACACCAATTTCAGCAGCCATGGCTGAACCGGCCCTGGCCGTAATCATGATGGCGGTGAGAACCGGTCCCAGCTCCCGTATGAGTGTCAAGGAAACTGCCCCCCCCAGCGCCGCTTCAGATCCAAAGGTCACCAGGGTGTAATATCCCTGGAGTCCCAGAACCATACCCGTAAACAATCCGGTAAGCAGTATGATAAAAATGGATTTGGCGCCGATAAACCAGATATGATCCAGTACTTTGCCTGCCTGAAACGGTGTTGTAAAAATCTGCCATACACCGGCACCAAAAAACGAAAAAAATCTGCCCACAGATGTGATGGGGGGTACAAAAATGCCGCCGACGGCTTGAATGAAATGGATATCCATAATGCAATGCTTATATAGGATTTATATAAAAAATACAAGATATAGAAGATGTCTGAAAACCAAAATATCGGCCCGGGCAAAACAATCACGCTCAATTGCCGGGTTGGGAAAAAACAGATTGACACGTGGTGCAAAAAAGAATACGTATAGCATCATTGTTTGACAGCAGAACATACATGACAAATTTCAGTACAGGGAAAAAGACCCATGGCCCAGAAAATCACCTTGAGCATACCTGACATGCTCCATGAAAAACTCACACAGTGGCGGGATTCCTTCAACCTTTCAAAGATGTTCCAGGAAGCGGTCGCTGATGCCATCCAGAAAAAAGAAGAATTCCAGAAACGCTTTTCCCAGGAATTTGATATGTCCGAAGTGGTAAAGCGGCTGCAACAGGAAAAACAGGCCTGGCTCAGGCAGTTTTACAGGCTGGGCAGAAAAGAAGGAGCGGCATGGGGCAAGGCCGCCCATTTTGAGGACCTGTTATACGTATTGCATATTCCTGATACGTATGATTTGGTGCAGGACGCACGGCTCAAGGAATATTTTGACAGCACCCTGAACAGATACGGGGTGGACCGGCTTTCCATTGAGTGAGTCTGGCTGTCGTGGATGACCATAAAAATGTGGTCCATACAGCCACCGCTTTTCATCATGGAGAAATCACATCCTGTTTATCAACACTGCTGTCCCATGGGGCTGTGGATCATGTAACATACGTGGCAGTGACCGATGCCACCCCTGGTTTTGTTTTTTCCCATGGACGGTTTGATGATCAGGTGGTCATTATACGCGCAGCAAAAGCCCTTTATAACAACGCTTTTGATGCCATCCTGCATGTCGGAGGAGAAAAATTTTCCCTGAGCCTGTTTGATGAAAACGGCAATTATATCGGGGCCAGGCATAACACCTCCTGCGCCGCCGGGACCGGCAGTTTTCTGGACCAGCAGGCCAGACGTCTGAACCTGGAAGGCTCTTGCCAGATCAGTGAGAATGCATTGAAAAACACAAGATCGCGACCGGATATTGCCACACGGTGTGCAGTATTTGCCAAAACCGATCTGATTCATGCCCAGCAGGAAGGATATACGATTGAACAGATTTGTGACGGGCTGTGTTACGGCCTGGCCAAAAATATTGTCAACACCCTGTTTACAGGCCGGACGTTTTTAAAAAAAATCATTTTCTGCGGGGGGGTTGCAAAAAATCGTTCCGTGACCCAGTACCTGGAATCCATTTTGGGGCTTGACCTGACCATTGATCATTATTCCCTTGGGTATGGTGCCCTTGGTGCAGCATTGTGCTTTTGGGATCAGCTCCAGGAAAAAAAGATGATCCCGAAAATCTTTGCTTCCCCCCGGGACTTTTTTACAACCACCTCCCACAAAACAAATTACCTGTATCCGGCCCTGTCTTTAACCCTGTCCAATTACCCGGATTTTGCCTGTTATACGCAATTTGTAACGGACGGGGTTGAAATTGAAATTTATACAGACCCTGCTCAGGTGGATCTGTCCACCACTTTTTTAGGGCTGGATGTAGGTTCTACCAGCACCAAGAGCATTCTGATCAACCAGGACGGGATTCCTGTTGTGGGCTGCTATACCAAAACCGCGTCCCGCCCGGTCCAGGCAGTCCAGAAAATATGCAAAGCCATGGATGCATTTATCACCCGTGAAAACCTTTGTGTGACGGTAAAAGGCTGCGGCACAACCGGTTCGGGCCGCCGCATCAGCGGCAGGGTCATCGGCGCGGATCTGGAACCCGATGAAATAACCGCCCATGCCACGGCTGCGGTGAATCTGAACAAGGATGTGGACACCATCATTGAAATCGGTGGCCAGGATGCCAAATTCACCCTGGTAAAAGACGGCAGGGTGACCGCATCGGTGATGAATACGGTGTGTGCTGCCGGTACGGGCAGTTTCATTGAAGAACAGGCCCAAAAACTGTCGTGTCCCCTTTCAGAATATTCCGATCGGGCAGAAGGGATCAAAGCCCCGGTGTCCAGTGACAGATGCACGGTTTTCATGGAACGTGACATCAATTATTACTTTGCCGAAGGATATGAAAAAAATGATATTCTGGCATCTGTCCTCCATTCGGTGCGGGACAATTATCTGACCAAAGTGGCCACTGTGGGCAGGATTGGGAACTGCATTCTCTTTCAGGGGGCCACGGCCAGAAACCGGGCACTGGTGGCTGCCTTTGAACAAAAACTGCAAAAACCCATCCATGTGTCCCAGTTCTGTCACTTGACCGGCGCCCTGGGCGTAGCCCTTCTGGCCAGGGATCAACAGATTGGCCAGACACAGTTTCGGGGATTTGATCTGTGGAAACAAAAGATACCGGTGCACCAGGAAGTCTGCCAGTTGTGCACCAACCACTGCAAACTCACCATCGCCCATGTGGATGGCCAACCCCGGGCCTATGGCTTTTTATGCGGCAGAGATTATGATACCC
>JAIVHE010000128.1 GCA_020201255.1 Desulfobacteraceae bacterium | reverse complement strand
CTAAGAGGCCGACGAATAGCATGAATAGGACTTTCATGGTTCATTCTCCTTTTTTTCCATCTGAATTAAACTTACTCAACGGTCATGTTGTTGTTGACACTTGTTACGCCGTTGACATCATTTGCATATTTGCCGGCCAGATCCTTAGCCGCCTCGGTTTTGGCGATACCTGTCAGGGTGACCACCCCGTCTTTGGTCTCGACTTTGGTGTTTAATCCACTGGTCGATCGATGATAGAGCAGGGATGTTTTGACCAGGGCGGTAATGGATGCATCATCAATTGCTTCGATCACGGCATCCGTTTTTTTGGCCATTGTTTTGTCATCCGTTTTTTCTGCGGCGGCATCAGATACGGTCATTTCATTGTTTACCGTTTCAACACCGTCAACATCCATGACATATTCGGTGGTGAGGTCCTTTTGAGCAATACTGGAAGCCTCCCCGCGCAGAGTGACGGTTCCGTTGTCGGCGAGAACTTCGGTTCCGATACCGCTCACATTCCTGTGAAATAAAAGCGTGGTTTTTACTTTGGTAATGAGCCATGCATCTGATTTTTCAGCAGGGCTGTTTTCACCTTTTTCTTCCAGCTGGTTGTCCACACCCTTAACGCCGGGCAGACCTGCAACGGTTTCTTCTGCCAATGTTTTATGGGATGCATCCAGAACTGTCCCGGTCAAGGTGACAACTCCGTCTTTTGACTTTATGTCAATATTATCATCCTTGAGGTGGGTCCTGAACACATAGGTCGTTTTAGCTGATGATTCGATGCGGTCATCCGTCTCAGTTGCAAAGAGCGGGACGGTGATGAACACCATAGAGGCCACAGCGGCCAAAACTGCCAAACCGTACATTGATTTTTTCATTTTACTTTTCTCCTGTCTTTTGGTTAATTTTAAATATAAAGGGTCTCAAGCCGTTCATTTACCTTATTGATTACTTTTGCAATTATTTTTGACAGCTTCCCGCCCCTGGCTGTATCCATCTTCTGAAGGATGGCGTTGGCTCCGGGATATATCTTTTCAGCGGGTGAAATAGGCATTCAGCACATACTCCTGCGCCATCCTCTGGGTGTTGAAAAAAGACCCGTTGATGGCAATGGAATAAGCCATTATGTCCATAAAGCTGTGCCGATCGTTATAGAACAGGGGAACAATTGCATGCTCAAGCTTGTCGTATAACGACGGGGCATCCAGAGAATGGTCCCGATTCTCTCCTTTTCCCAGGGTTGCGGCACCGATGGACCAGCCGGTCAGCCCCTCGATATGCCCTTCGATCCACCAGCCGTCCAGTACGCTCAAGTTGGGCACACCGTTCAAGGCCGCCTTCATCCCGCTGGTTCCCGAAGCCTCCATGGGCGGTTCAGGCGTGTTGAGCCATATATCAACCCCGGATGTGATCATGGCCCCCAGGGTCATATTGTAGTTTTCAAGATACGCCACCTTGATGTCGTGTTGCAGTTCCTGTCCGGCCTTAAAAATCCGTTTGATGACTTCCTTTCCCTTATTGTCTTGGGGATGGGCCTTGCCGGCAAAGATTATCTGGATCTTGCCGACGTGACCGGATATCCGTTTGAGCCTTTCTATATCCTGAAAAATAAGATCTCCCCGCTTGTAGGTGGAAGCACGCCGGGCAAAGCCGATGGTTAGCGTATTTTCATCCATGGCTGACCCCGTTTTACGGTTGACGAAATCCATCAGGTGCTTTTTACACTGCATGTGAGCGTCCCACAGCTTCTCTCTGGGAATACTCAAGGCATAGCGGAGGCTGAAGTTGTCCTGGCGCCAGAAAGGAATATAGCGGTCGAAAAGATCCTGGAAAGGCCCGGCAACCCATGTCGACGCATGTACCCCGTTGGTGATGGCATCGATCGCATAGCCGGCAAACATAAGTCTTGACACCTCACCGTGCTTTTGGGCCACCCCGTTGACATAGCGGCTCATCCCCAGGGCCAGATAGGTCATGTTCAGAGTGTTCCCTTCGTACAGAACGCCCGCCAGTCCAAAAAAATCATCCCGATCTCCAAGCACCTTTTGCGCAAGCGCCAAAGGAAACCGGTCATGTCCTGCCGGAACTGGGGTGTGCGTGGTAAAAACGCATTGGTTCCGCACCGATTCCACGTCTTCCTGAACGACCGCTTCCCTTCCGGCCCTTTTGGCGGCCTCATCCATAAGTTCCAGGGTCAGAAAGGCCGCATGCCCTTCGTTGAGATGGAACGGGCTGATGTGTTTATAGCCTAACGCGCGGAGCATTCTGACGCCACCGATCCCCAGAATCACCTCCTGGGAAATCCGGTAATGATCATCCCCGCCGTAAAGCGTTTGGGTCAGACCTCGGTCCCACTCGGAGTTTTCAGGAAGGTCGGTGTCCAGAAAAAAAATGGGCACCGCATACCCGTCCACTCCCTTGACATCATACCGCCAGGCCCGCAGATGAACGATCCTTTTTTCCACCAGGACCCGGGTTCGCGGTAACTCCTCTTCAAGCAGCTCCTCAACCGCCCAGGAGGCAATCTCCTCTTGCTGCCATCCGTCGGCTTCCAGCCGCTGCCGGAAATACCCCTTGCGGTAGAGAAGTGTGACCGCCACCATCGGCACCTTGAGGTCCGCTGCCGAACGGATCGTGTCTCCGGCCAGAATCCCCAAACCACCGCTGTAGGTGTATATTCTTTCGTCAATCCCTATCTCCATGGAAAAATAGGCCACAGAGCGTTGTTTTTTGATTTTTTGCATCATAATCTTTTTCCCATCAAGCCCTGAAAATGGATCACCAGTTCATTGTCGCCGGAATCAAGATTTCTTTTGATCTCAAACCCCAGCTTCTTTCCCAGCGAGAGCATGCTCTGATTCTCATTGAGCACGATACCGTGCACTGATTCAAAACCTTGTTTTTCTGCGATTGAAAGACATTTTTCCAACAGATTGCTTCCGATGCCTTTGCCATGCCAGGAATCACCCACCAGAACAGCGAATTCACCCGTCTTGCTATCTGCATCGCCGATAATTCGGGCAACCCCCAGCATGTTGTCGATTTCCGACTCCTCATCGATCGCCACCAGCGCAATCTCCCGGTCATAATCGATCTGGGTGAACCGCGCCAGCATCTCGGGATTCAGCTCTTTTAAAACACCGAAAAACCGATAGTAAATCGATGTGGGTGAAAGTGTCTTGAAAAATGCCGTGAAAAGGGGTGCGTCCTCGGGTTTGACGGGCCGGACAAAAATGCGGCGCCCGTCGCTGTCGATCATATGGGATTCATCCTCTTCCGGATACGGGCTGATCACCAGATGCAGAGAGGATGGCGCCGCAAGCTGTGAAACCAGGATGCGGGCATCCACTGCCACAGGTTTCCCATCCTTGATCAGAACGGGATTCATGTCCAGTTCAGCGATGTCGGGGAAATCGATCAACAGCTGCGAGAGCCGGATGATCATTTCTTCGAGGCCCTCCATGTCTGCTGCAGGGCGGTTTCGGTATCCTTG
>JAIVHE010000127.1:3549-9903 GCA_020201255.1 Desulfobacteraceae bacterium | reverse complement strand
GGGACCAGGTAAAAGAGATTATCAGAGAATTTATCGCTACCACACCTTTGAACACAATGGAAGACGGCACGGGGGAGCCGGCCTGGGACCAGGCCCTGGTGGGATTTGCCTCCGGAGCAGATCCCCTATGGCAGCAGTACAAAGAATATGTGGGCGCGTTTCACTGGACCCCCTGGGAGGTTTTCAACCAGCACTGTCCGGAGGAAAATGTCACTGCCAAACAGCTCACGATCATCTCTTGGGTCCTGCCCCAGCGAAAACTGGTCCGGGATGCCAATAAAAAAGAAAAACGGTTCCCGGCAGAAAAGTGGGCCAGAATCCGGGTGTATGGGGAAAAATGCAACATGGCGTTGAGACATTACCTTGTCACCTACCTTGAAGGACAAGGTCATCCGGCTGTGGCACCGATGATGGCCCCCAACTGGACCATTGTCAAATCGGCGCGATTTTCCTATGCCTCTTCCTGGTCGGAGCGGCATGCAGCCCATGCAGCAGGCCTGGGCACATTCGGGTTGTGTGACGGACTGATTACCCAAAAGGGCAAGGCCATGCGGACAGGATCTGTTGTGGCAAAACTGTCCATCGAGCCTACCCCCCGGCCCTATGCGGATCATCATGCCTATTGCCTCTATTACACAGATGGCACCTGCGGCAGGTGCATTGACCGGTGCCCTGCCCGGGCTATTACAGCGGCGGGTCATGATAAGGAAAAGTGCCGGCAGCACCTGGCGTTATCCAGAGAACATGTCAAAAAAACCTATGGATTCGAGGGATATGGGTGCGGGCTGTGCCAGGTGAAGGTACCGTGTGAATCGCTCATCCCCGTCAAAAAAGCACGCATTGCCCTGGAAAAAGGAGAACTGCCGCCCCCGCCCCCGCCCATTGCCTGACAACTTTTTTTCTTGAAAAACCCCTCTATTTAAAAGGTATGGCAAAATAAATTAAATGGTTTAACAATCAAATAATTGATTGCAACGCATATTTTATCCTGCATAATTTTATCATTCAGCAAGTCATATGATCCGCAACATATTAGAACAACACCCAGTATTAACAGCCCCTGAGATCAGTAAAGTGTTGTTCTACTGGAATCCAACAATACAAAATGATCAAGCCGGATCTACCCTTTGGCAAAGAAGGCTTTCACAATGTGCCTGACCATGGCTGGATTTTCTTTGAGCCGGCGGGTGGAATAACCGAACCAGTGCTCTCCGAAAGGGACATAGACACGCAGTTTGTGGCCGGCATCCACCAGTTCCTGCCGCTGTTTGGGGGTTACCCCGTAAAGCATCTGGAACTCATACCTGTCTTTGGGGACATCATAGGTTTTGATCAGATCCAGTGCACCCTGGATCAGGGGTTTGTCATGGGTGGCAATCCCCGGATAAATCCTGTTCTGGAACATAAATTCCAGGTCTTCCAGATAGTGGGCATTGATTTCATGATAATCCTTGTATGCAATATCAGGGGATTCCACATAGATACCCTTGCAAAGCCTCAGGTTCAGGTCTGCCTCATCTGATCTAAGATCCAGGAGGGCCTCGATATCCGACCGGGTCCGCTTCAGGTATGCCTGGAGCACCAACCCGACATTCCGGGGATATTCAGACTTGATCCGCCTGAAAATACCGATAGTGTCATCCACCGTGGGAGAATTTTCCATATCAATGCGGATAAAATTGTCATAACCGGCAGCGGTTGCCACAATGTCCCGCATGTATGCAAAGCAGGTTTCCTTATCCAGCAACAGACCGAACATGGTCGGCTTGATGGAATAATTCCCGATAACCTCTGTTTCTTCTACGGTTTTGATAAGGTCAATGTACCGGTCCCGGTTCTCCTTTGCCTGGTCCATATTTTCAATGAATTCTCCCAGAATGTCCAGGGTGACCGAGGTGTTTTTGCGATTAAGGGCCAAAGACGCGTCAATGGCGGATTGGGTTGTTTCTCCGGCAATATAATTTTTGGAAAACGGCCAGACCAGTTTCTGGGGCATATAGGGTAGTATGTTGCTGATAAGTTTGTTTATCATGGGTATTCCTCATGGTTTCAATATGGTTATTTTAATAAAATGGTTAAACCATTAAAAGAAAAAATGCAAGCTCTAATTCCTTTTCCAAATGGAAAATATCATAACTCGCTGCATGGCACAAGTGGTTGGTGTCTGAACGACAGACACATCCTGTCAACGCAGTACCGCATCATGAAGCTGCCAATTGTGATTCCTGCAGACAGTCGGGCCAAACCTGTATTCAGGGCAGAAACCGAAGGAACCGCTGCCCCGGATGATCAATTCCCGGTTGACAGATGAAGGTCGGGATGGTTTAACACATTTTAATCCATACAGGAATCTTTACCGCATGGAGCAATGCAAGTAAATCAGCAGGATTTTTTTATGTTTAAACGTGCCAAGCAAAACAGGGTGTTCCAGGATGTGGTGGAACAGGTCCAGGATGCCATTGTGACCAAAAAACTGGCGCCCGGCACCCGGCTGCCGGCGGAACGGGAACTCAAGGAGATGTTCAACACCAGCCGGGGAACCCTCCGAGAGGCCCTGCGGGTGCTGGAACAAAAAGGGCTCATTGAAATCAAACTGGGGGTGACCGGCGGGGCCATTGTCAAGCGCATTGATACAGAGCCCATCATGGAATCACTGGCATTGCTCATCCGCTCAGGAGAAGTGTCTCTTGAACATTTATCAGAATTTCGGATCAAAATTGAGGGCAGTCTGGTGGAGCTGGCAGGATTATCTGCCCATGAACCATGAACGGACCCTGGAAAACCTGAACGATTTTGAAAAAATCATTGCCGCCATGAAGGCAAAAGACGGTACCGCCGCATCTGCCATCATCACAGACCATGTCCGGCGGTTCCATGCCAAAATGACCGGAAAACTGCCGTAAAAAGCAAAACGTCACTGCCTGTAACCCTGTGGGCACCTTTTCGACAGAATACCGCCTCTCGGCGGGAGGTATCTTACTGCCGGCCTGGAATCCTTTGGGGGCTTCGACAGTCCGGCAGTAAGATACCTCCCACCGGAGGCTCCTGTTTTACAAAGAGGACCCGGTTCCGGGACATCTCTTCTGTTCAACCCTGTCAGCAACCACAAGTACCGGGGGGGGATACCCGGGGAGGTGAATCCCATTTAACACTTGAAAAAAAAACACAAACCCCATACACTCCTGCAAATCAAACAATTGATTATTTTTTTAATCAGATATTTTCAGGAGATGTGCATGAAAACCCCGATAAACCGTGAAATTGTCAAACAGGAAATTGACAAAATGGGCCTGGAAACCCTTGGCCTGGCCTCCATCCGGGAACTGAACCGGATCGTCAACAACATTGAAAGTGCCACCGGTGACCAGTTCATCCGCATGGAAATGGGGGTGCCGGGCCTGGCACCGCCGCAGATTGCCGTTGATGCGGAAATCGCAGCATTACAACAGGGAGTGGGGTCCAAATATCCTCCCTTTGACGGCATTCCCCAGCTGAAAACCGAAATATCCGCCTTTGTGAAAAATTTTGTGGATGTGGACATTCCTGCTGAATCCTGCTTTCCCACAGTGGGATCCATGCAGGGGTGTTACATGGCCATGATGTGCTGTGCCAGGCGCATCAAAGGCAAAGACCGCATATTGTTTATCGACCCGGGATTTCCCGTGAACAAGCACCAGGCAAGGGTGCTGGGACTGCCCTATGCCCATTTTGACGTGTATGAATACAGAGGGGACAAACTGGAAGCCAAGCTGGAAACCTATCTGGAAAAAAATGATGTGGCTGCCATCATGTATTCCAATCCCAACAACCCGGCCTGGATCTGTTTTACCCAAAAAGAACTGGAAATCATAGGCAATCTTGCCACAAATGGCCGGCCAGCGCATCGGTATGACCGCCATCCCCGAAAAACTGTTCCATTCCACAGGCAGCAACCTTACGCCCTTTTTCGGCAGTGACCGGTTCGGGTATGCCTATATTTTCGGTGCCATGTATGCCTTGACTTCCGGGGTTTCCCATTCCAACCAGTACGGACTGCTGGGGTTGCTCAAAGCAGTCAATTCCGGGGAATTCAATTTTGTGGATCACGTAAAAGAATATGGAGACCGGGCCGCTGCAATGAAGCAGATGTTCACGGCAAACGGATTTCAGATCGTCTATGACATGGATGATGACCAGCCCATTGCAGACGGATTTTATTTCACCATCTCCTATCCGGGATTCACCGGAGTGGAGCTGGTGGAAGAACTGCTCTATTACGGCATCAGTGCCATCTCCCTGACCACCACCGGCAGCGACCGCCACGAAGGGCTGCGGGCCTGTGTATCTTTAACCGGAAAAGAGAGGTTTGAAGAACTGGCAGACCGGCTGACAAAGTTCCAGGCGGATCATCCCGAGGGAAGTGATTATAAAATCATACATGCCTGATTTTTTGTGACTTTTTTTTGGTGGACGGCCGGCCATTTCCCATGCACCGGCCGTCCATGCAAGCCTTATTCTTTGTCTTTCTTTTTGCGTTTTCCGGCTATGAGATGACGCTTCTGGGCGTTTAACACGGTTTTGCGCAGCCGTATGGACAACGGCGTGACCTCCACCATCTCATCATCATCAATAAAATGGATGGCTTTTTCCAGGGTCATCTCCCGAACAGGGGTGCAGACCACATTTTCATCCTTGCCCGAGGCCCGCATATTGGTGAGCTTTTTTTCCTTGCAGGGATTCACATCAATATCTGCGGCCCGGTTATGCTCGCCAATGACCATGCCTTCATACACCGGAGTGCCCGGCACAATAAACAGCTGGCCGCGGGGTTCGAGGTTGAACAGGGCATAGGGAACCGCACTGCCCTGGCGGTCTGACACAAGAGATCCGTTATACCGGATGGGGAACTCCCCCCGGAAAGGCTCGTACCCGGCCAGGTAGGAATTCATGATTCCGGTGCCCCGGGTATCGGTGAGAAACTCATCCCGATATCCGATCAAAGACCGGGAAGGAATGGAAAATTCAATGCGGACCCGGCCTTTGCCATTGTTGACCAGATTGGTCATTTTGCCTTTTCTGATGGAGAGTTTTTCCGTGACCACCCCCATGAAATCTTCTTCGCAATCCACAAACAAATGTTCAATGGGCTCCCTTTGCTCCCCGTTTTCAAGCTTGTAGATAACCCGGGGACGGCTGACACAGATCTCAAATCCTTCCCGCCGCATGGTTTCAATGAGAATCGCCAGCTGCAGCTCGCCTCTGCCCTTGACCACAAAGCTTTCATCCGTTGTGCTTTCTTCCACCTCTATGGCCACGTTCATTAAGGTTTCCTTGAACAGCCGCTCCCGGATCTTTCGAGACTGCACATATTTGCCTTCCCTGCCGGCAAACGGAGAATTGGTAATGGCAAACTGCATGAACACCGTGGGCTCGTCCACGGTTAACCTTGTCAGGGCAAAAGGTTCCTGGCGGGTACAGATGGTATCCCCGATTTTGACATCCTCGATGCCGGACAGCACCGCGATATCACCGGGATCGACCCTGTCCACAGGCACCAGAGCCATGCCTTTGTAGGACTGAAGCTTGGTCACCTTCAAAGGAATCTTGCGGTTGTTTTCCCCCATGCAAACCAGGGATTCATTGGATGCAACAGCGCCGTTGAAAACCTTTCCAATGGCCAACCGTCCCAGGTAATCGGAATATCCCAGGTCAGACACCAGCATCTGAAAAGGAGCATCCGGATCATAGGACGGCGGGGGCATCTCTTCTATGATGGTATCAAACAGCACATGCAGATGGTCCACATCCGCATCCAGATCCTTTTTAACAATACCATCACGGCCGATGGCATAAAAATAGGTAAAATCCAATTGTTCTTCCGTGGCTTCCAGATCGATGAACAGGTCATAGACCATATCCAGCACCTCATCCGGCCGGGCATCTTTGCGGTCGATCTTGTTGATGATCACCATGACCGGCAGGTGGGCTTCAAAGGTTTTTTTCAAGACAAACCGGGTCTGGGGCAGCGGTCCTTCGGATGCATCCACCAGAAGGATGGCGCTGTCCGCCATGGACAGGGCCCGTTCCACTTCCCCGCCAAAATCCGCATGGCCCGGGGTGTCAATAATATTGATCTTCACGTCCTTCCAGACCACGGAACAGTTTTTGGCGGCAATGGTAATACCGCGCTCGCGCTCCAGATCCATGCTGTCCATAAGGCGCTCATCCACCTGCTGTCCTTCCCTGAACATGCCGCTCTGGCGGAACATGGCATCCACCAGGGTGGTTTTGCCATGGTCGACATGGGCGATAATGGCAATATTGCGCAAGCTCTCGTTGGTTACATTCTGTTTTTTCATATTCTGCTCTTTGTTT
>JAIVHE010000127.1:0-3490 GCA_020201255.1 Desulfobacteraceae bacterium | reverse complement strand
GCTGCAGCTCCTGCCAGGGCGCCCAACACGGTTGCCACGGTTCTGCCGGACCCGCCTCCCACGGTACTGCCCAAAACTCCGCCGGCAACACCGCCGGCCGCTGTTCCAATCGGTGTCTTGGTACCTTCTATGGTGATGTGCTTCACTGATTCCACAGTACCTGCCATTACGTTCTGGGCCTTGCGGGCATGATCTCTGGAATAGACTTCTCCCGACCGGCTGGATGCGCAACCTGTTATCATGAGGGCGGCAACTGCCGCAATCAGCACAACACGCTTAATGGATGACACAGTATGCATGATTTTATTTTCCTTCTTACTTGATGTTTGCAGTATATGATCTCATACCATATGAGGTACACATGAACCTTGCCAGGTCAAGCACCATAAAAGTGTCACAACCTGGATTGTTCATGAAACAAATTATATCATATTCTTTTAATTTGCGCACCAGCCGGCTGACCAAAATAGGTTTTATTTTCTGCCGGCCGACCTGCGAAACTGAATCACCATAAACACCAGGGTGCCTGATACCATTAACAGCCCTGCCATGGGAAAGGCCAGTCTGAGACTGAAAAAATCCATAGCCAGTCCCGCTGCCAGAGAACCGGTGAGCATTCCTAAGCTGTGGGCAACGGTCATGACAGCCATTATTGATCCCATGGCTTTTTTTTGATCCCCCTTGACCACGGCCAAAGCGGTGATGGCAGGCATGGAGATCCCCCCGCCCACGCCGAACAGGGATATGGCCACCAGCAGATCAGAAAAAGAGCCGGCAAAATAGATGTAAAACATGCCTGCAGCGCTAATTGCTCCCCCCACAAGGGTCATATTCCGCCGGCTCAACCGGTCGGCAGCATATCCCATGGGCAGCTGCAGAATCCCGGATATGAACACCCCCAGCATGACCAGCAGACCGATCCTTGCACCGGAAAGACCGAACACCTCGTCGGCAAACAGGGGCAGAAAACACCAGACCGCCCCTATGCAGGCAGTATAGGCATATCTAAAGGAAAAAAGCGCAAACAGATCCAAATCCCGGACCACAAAAGACCAGGGAATCTGGGCGGGCCGCCGCCCGGAACGGATTCGTTCTTCCGACAGGGGAGGCAGCAGCCAAAAACACAGCAGCACCCCGATGAAAGACAGCAGTCCCATGCACACAAAGGCGGCGTTCATGGTCCAGATATCGTGGATAACCCCGCCCATGAGAGGTCCCAGACTCAGGCTCAAAAACATGGACAAATTGAACAATCCCATGGAATAGCCTTCCGATCCTCTGGGGGTAATTTCCCCCACATAGGCCTGTACCACCGGCATGATCATGGCCGATCCGGCCCCCTGAATGAACCGGATAAAAATGAGCCCTTCCACGGTATCGCAAAAAACAAAGGCAAATGAAATGATCGTATAGGAGATCAACCCCACAAGGATAAAGGGTTTTCTTCCCTTCCGGTCTGACAGCCGGCCAAAATAGGGCAGCAAAAACACCCGTGAGATGGAAAAAGAACCGAAAATCATGGCCACATAAAACCCTGTTGCCCCTAAATCATGGGCATAAATCGGCAACAGGGGCACCACAATCCCCACCCCGGTAACAGTGGAAAAAATAATAAAAAACAAGGTGGCAAATATGCCCTTGTGGTCCGAGGGGATGGCCCGGATACCGTGGCGGACAATCTTTGCCGACAACTGGGATATTGGCTCGCGTATGGTATAAAAAAAATCCATCCAGGCAATGCCTATGCCAGGCATTCTTTGATGTGATCAAGGAAACGGCTTGGGGTATTGAATTCTCCTTTCCGGTAATTGGCATGGGTCAGATACAAAAACCGTTCCGCCCGGGTCATGGCCACGTACATGAGGCGCCGCTCCTCGGCCAGGGCGGCATCACCGTCATCAATGGACCGCCAGTGGGGGAACAGGCGCTCTTCACACCCCACGACAAAAACCGTGTCAAACTCCAGACCCTTGGCTGAATGAATGGTCAGCAATGCCACCCCGTCAGACTCCTGGTCATCTTCCTCTTCCTTGTCTTCTCTGATCAGGGCCGCCTCTTCCAGATATTCCAGCATGTCTGTCTTGGTGCGGGCCGTATGGATCAACTGCTCGATATTTTCTTTTTTGGAAATCCATTCTTCCCGGGTCTTGGTCTTTTTTTCCAGGTAATCATAATAATCTGTGCGGGCAATGACCTCTTCCATGGCCATGGCCGGAGCCATATCCCGGATGGTGTCCAGAATGTCCAGCACAAGGGTGAGATTTTCATGGATCTTGGGGGTCAGGACCCGTTCTTTTACCATGACCCTGGCTGCATCCTGCAAACTTGTTCCCTGCGCTCTCATGGCTGCCATTTTTTTGATCATGGAAGGCCCGATACCCCGTTTGGGAGTATTGACGACCCGTTCAAACGACAGGTCATCATTGGGAAAGAATGCAGCGCTCAAATAGGAATTGATATCCAAAATTTCCATACGTTCAAAAAATCCCTGGGCTCCCAGGAGCCGATAGGGAACCCGGAACGCCCGGAATATTTTTTCAAAGGGCAGAGAACAGAATTTGGTTCTGTAGACCACCGCTATTTTATCATAGGCAATACCCTGTCCCTGGCGGTTCATGGCCTTGATCCTTCTGGCCACCCATTCCGCTTCATGGCTGTCGGACAAAAAATCATAAATTTCCACGACACCGCCCTTTTTTTGTGAAAAACAATGTTTGTCCATCTTGTCAGGGTTGTAGTCGATCACATCATTGGCCACCTGCACAATTTCATCGGCAGAGCGAAAATTTTCCTCCAGCCGGAAAATTTTCGCATCCTTGTATTTGTCGGAAAATCCCAGAAAATGGTCAATATTGCTGCCCCGGAATCCATACACCGCCTGCCAGTCATCCCCCACACAAAACAGATTTCGGTGGGACCCCAGCAGCAGATTGGTCAGATCCTCCTGGAGATTGTTGGTATCCTGGTATTCATCCACCAGAATATAGGAAAACCAGGACTGGTAGTCCTCTCTGATATCCTCATGCTTTTTCAGTAAATCCCGGGTTTTGAGCAGGATATTGTCAAAATCCACACAATTCATCTCCTGGAGACGTTCTTCGTACTGGTCGAAAATATCACTGATCCTGATGTTGAAAACCACCGGTTTCGCCTCAAAATACTTTTTGGGATCCCCGAAATTTTTGGCCCGGGATATCATGGAAAGGATCCGGTTGGCATATTTTTTTTCAATATTGTTTTTCACGCAAATCTCTTTGACCAGCTTGTTCTGCTGGTAAACGGAAAGCACCTGGACCGGCGGAACAAACCCCAGGTGAGCACAATGCCGCTTGAGAATCATCAGACAGGCTGAATGAAAGGTCCTCACCCATTGAAAGCGTTCAAGAGAAAGGCCGGTCATGGCCATGAGCCGGGATTTCATTTCATCTGCGGCCTTGTTGGTAAAGGTAATGGCCAGTATCCGTTTGGGATCATAGCCCTGGTCTATCAA
>JAIVHE010000126.1 GCA_020201255.1 Desulfobacteraceae bacterium | reverse complement strand
GAGTCGAAATCAATGGGCAGGTCCAGCAGGGATTCAGGCAGGCATCCACCCGAAGGCCCCCCGGTCTGGACGGCTTTGAATTCGTAGCCGTCCGGGATGCCGCCGCCCAGATCGAATATGATTTCACGAAAGGTCGTTCCCATGGGAACTTCAATCAATCCACTGTTGGTGATGTTGCCGGTCAGGGCGAATACGGCCGTGCCGGAGCTGGATTCCGTCCCGATATTCTTGAACCAGTCTGCTCCTTTTCGAATGATATCAGGTACATAGGCAAAAGATTTTACATTGTTGAGAATGGTGGGCTTGTCCCACAGGCCGATTTCCGTGGTTCTGGGTCTGGGAGCCACCCGGGGCATTCCCCGTTTGCCTTCGATGGACAGGGTGAGGGCCGTGGATTCACCGCACACAAAGGCACCGGCACCCTGAAAGATTTTCAGATCAAAATTGAATCCCGTGCCCATGATGTTATCACCCAGCAGCTGGTATTTTTTGGCCTGCTCGATGGCTTTGAACAGTCGCTTGACTGCCAGAGGGTATTCCGCCCGGACATAGATATATCCATAGCTGGCACCAACGCTGTAAGCGGAGATGGTCATGCCTTCGATGACCGCAAACGGATCTCCTTCCAGCACAGACCGGTCCATGAAAGCGCCCGGGTCTCCCTCGTCTCCGTTGCACACAATATATTTGGGACTTCCGGTGGCCTGAAGGCAGCCCTGCCATTTTCTGCCGGTGGGAAAACCGGCACCGCCCCGTCCCCGCAAACCGGACTGGGTCACGACATCGATGACCTGTTCCTGTGACATGTTGTCAAGTATCCGGGCCAGGGCCTGATACCCTTCCGCTGCAAAATATTCGCGGATATCCTCGGGATTGATCACTCCGCATTTGCCAAGCACGATGCGCTGCTGGGTTTTGTAGAACGGCACGTCATGCTCGGTCACGGACCGGGAACCGTCCGGGTTCTGATACAGCAGACGCTCCACCACAGTATCCTGGTCCAGAGTAGCTGTGACGATTTCTTCGACATCCGCGACTTTGACTTTTGTATAAAAGGTTTCTTTAGGCTCCACCCGGACCAGGGGGCCCATCTGGCAGAAGCCGTGACAGCCGCCGATGCCGATTCCGGCCTTGCTTTCCTGGCCTTCATAGAGCAGTTCCACATCCACGGAGAAGCCTTTTTCTTCGAGGAGCCGCTTGAACTCATCATAAACATCCAGAGAACCGCCGGCCACACATCCGGTGCCTGCGCAGACAAGAAAACGGACCTTCTGCCGGGCCAGGGCGGCCTGGCATTGTTCCTTTATTTCTGCCATCTGAGATGGTGCTGTTATCTTTCCCAAATCAATCCTCCTTCTTGTTTTCTTTAAAGTAGTCAAATATTTTTGACATTTTTGATGAATCCACCTGTCCATAGACCTCTTCGTCAACGACCACTACCGGTGCCAGGGCGCAGGATCCGACACAGGCGACGGTTTCCAGGCTGTGTTCATAGTCTTCGGAAGTTTCCCCGCAGGCAATGCCGAGTTGCCGTTCAAAGGTGTCCATGATCCGTGCCGCACCCTTGACATGACAGGCTGTTCCGGTGCAGATCTTTGTCTGATGTCTGCCGCGTCTGGTGAAATAGAATTGGGCATAAAACGTGGCAACCGCATAAACCCGGCTTTGCGGCAATCCGGTTGTTCTGGCAATTTCCTGCATGGCCTCTGCCGGCAGGTATCCTATCTCCTCCTGTACTTTCTGCAGTATCGGGATAAGGGCATCCCGTTTTCCTTCATAGGGTGAAAGTATCTCACGCAAACGCTCTTCCATTCTGTCTCCCTCCTTGGCTTGTCTGTCTAGTGCAAGTGGCATTTCTTTTTGTAAATTTTTGGATATTACAATATCTGATGGAAAATATAAATACCCATTGCAAAAATACCCTGTTTTATTCAGATACTGCATACCACAAATATTTTATCAATGCTATGATTATAGCAAACATTGGACAGGTGTGTGAAATTCGCAGAAATGATGTAACCGTCGTGATCTGATATTTTGGTTGACAAATCCGGCTGCCTCATTTACCTCTAACGTGTAGGCACCTGAATATCTGATGACAGCAATGCACCATCCATATTATATGACGACGGACAAGGAGGACTGCCATGGCCGTGAAACTGATGCACTACTGGACCATCAACCCTGCCAAAAAGGATGACTACGCAAGCTTCATCATCAAGAAATTCATTCCCGGGGTCAACCGGCTGGGTCTGCATACCGTGGCGGGCTGGTCTGTACTGGTGGGATCCTACAGTGAAGTGATCATGGAAACGGTCAGCAGCGATCTGGATCAGCTGGAAGCCGCCTTTAAAACCGATGCCTACCGACAGTTGAAATCGGAACTGCTCAATTTTATCAAACATTACAAAACAAAAGTCCAGGTACCCATTCCAAAGAGGGGCAGCTACTCCATGAGCATTGCCCAGGACACTATAAAATTCAACCAGATGTGGGATGTGATCACCCTGAAACCCGGTGATTACAAGAACTATGAACAGTTTGTCACCCATGAATTTTATCCGCTGCTGGAAGAGATGGGGGTCCATCTTGCCGGCGAATGGGATGTTTTGATCGGGGATGGGCCGCATACGGTCTGTGAGGGCCGGGTGAACGATGTCAGTGCCCTCATCCCCGCCCTTCAGGGTCCGGAGTTCCGTAAAGCCAAAAAGAAACTCAAACAGTATGTTGAAAATTACCAGAGCCGGATTTTGTCATTTCACGTGCGAAAGATAAAGGGATACCGGTCCGAAGGGTATGAGATGGTAGACCACTGATCTTTTTTCATTAGAAATCGTTCTGGTGTACAGATCGGCAGTCCCGCCTTTCAGGTGACAAAGAAAAGCAGCACCATCAGCATGATGATGATAAAGACAGTCATGGAGCCAATGCTGAACAAAGATCGGTTGAAGGTGTCTGTAAATTGTTTTTCCACCCCGTCCGGTCCCTTGACCGGCACCCCGGTCAGATACCATAAGGGCCGGATCAGCAATAGACTCAACCGGGCCGGACCGGACTGGGAAAATGTGTTGAGACGTCGGGGAAGCGCTTGCCCCAGATACTGCTGCGCCCGGGCGCTCAAATAATCCATGCCTTTCTGGGCCCCCAGCAGGAACACCCGTCCGCCCATCCGGTAGAACCAGTCCATGTCCAGACTGATGACCGGTTTTGGTGTCAGTTTCTTGAGAAAGACAAAGAATCCCAGGGCCGTGAACAGCAGAATCTGCAGCGATTCTGTCACATGGTAGGCGGTATAGGGCTCGTAAATGGCGGCATAGGGCAGCATGTCATACAGATAGGGAGTGTACACCCCGATGAAGATGCATAAAAACGCAGCGATTCCCATGGCCAGCTGCATGTGCACAGGCGGATCTTCGGCCTTTTCCCAGGTGTCTTTGGTACAGTTGTTTTTGCCGAACCAGATGAAATAGGGCACTTTGAGACCGGTATGCAGAAAG
>JAIVHE010000125.1 GCA_020201255.1 Desulfobacteraceae bacterium | reverse complement strand
ACGTACGGGTCCATCCGTCCGGCGGTGGTGGGGCCGAAAGCACCTGATGCTTCCCCTTCCGGGGTTTTGGCAGGACCGGCATAATAGATGATATGATTTTTAATGTAATCAGGCAGGCCCTCTTTCTTTTCATACCGTTCCATGAATTTGGCATGGGCGATATCCCTGGCCACTATGATCTTTCCGGTGAGGGACAGGCGGGTGGACACGGGATATTGGGACAGCTGGGCCAGAATTTTTGGCATGGGCCGGTTCAGGTCCACCGCTACCGCCGGTGCCATCTTCGGTTCCGAAGCCGGCAGAAACCGTTCCGGATTTTCCTCCAGCTGCTCTACAAAAATACCGTCTTTGGTTATCTTTCCTTTGATCTGGCGGTCGGCCGAGCAGGAAACACCGATGCCGATGGGGCAGGATGCCCCGTGCCGGGACATGCGGATCACCCGGACATCCAGTGCAAAGTGACGTCCTCCGAACTGGGCACCCAGACCCAGTTTTCGTGATGCGGCCAGCACTTTTTCTTCCAGATGGATATCCCGGAACGCGTGTCCTGTGTCACTGCCTTTTGTGGGCAGAGAATCCAGATACCTGGCAGAAGCCAGTTTCACAGCCTTCAAATTGGTCTCTGCAGAGGTGCCGCCGATGACAAAGGCGATGTAATAGGGTGGGCAGGCTGCCGTTCCCAGTCCTTTCATCTTTTCGGTCATAAAATCCAGCAGAGATTTTTCTGAATTGAGCACCGCCTTGGTCATCTGGAACAGCATGGTTTTGTTGGCAGATCCCCCGCCCTTTGCCATGAACAGGAAATTGTATTCCTCCCCCTGGACTGCGGCAATATCCACCTGGGCCGGCAGGTTGGTTTTGGTATTGGCCTCTTTGTACATGGTCAGCGGCGCATTCTGGGAATACCGCAGATAATTTTTGGTATAGGCCAGATACGCCCCCCTGGACAATTCCTGGCCATCATCCGACCAGGTCCACACCTGCTGGCCTTTTTTGCCCATGACAATGGCCGTGCCGGTATCCTGACACATGGGATATACTTTTTGCGCTGCAATCACGGCATTTTTCAGCAGTTCCAGGGCCACATACCGGTCATTGTCCGAGCTTTCGGGATCATGAATGACATCCCGCAGTTTTTCCAGATGCTGTGTTCTGTAAAGATGGGCCACATCCTTGAATGCTGCTTCCGCCAGCTGGGTCAATGCCCGGGGTTCCACCAGGAGCACCTCGCTTCCTTCAAATTCTCTGACCCGGACATGCTCTTTGGTCAACAGCCGGTATTCCGTAGTATCCTCACCCAGGGGGAACAGGGTATCGTACTTGAATTCTGTCATAATTTGCCTTTAGATTATCATCACCATGTCTGTTGTGTAACCTGTCATGGTGACCGCATTGTATTTATTTTATCAGTGCCATTTTCCGTCTCAGATAGGCGATCTGGGTCTGGTGGGGCAGATCTTTGGGGCAATAATCCTCACACCCCAGCAGGGTCATACACCCGAACACCCCGTCATCATTGCCCATGATTTCATAAAACTCCTCATCCGTGCGCTTGTCCCGAGGATCCAGAGCAAAGCGGGCCAGGTGCATAAATCCCACGGCAGACAAAAAATCAGGGCGCATGCGTTTGGTGGCGCAGGCAGACACACAGGCCCCGCATTCCACGCACCTTTCCAGCTCATAGATCTCTTCTGCCACATCCGGGTCCATGCGTTCTTCGAGTTTGTCATAATTGACATCATCGGCATGCTGATCATGAATCCAGGATTCTATCCGCTCGCTCATGGCCCGCATGAATTTGCCGGTGTTCACGGAAAGATCTCCGATAAGTTCAAACCCGGGCAAAGGAAGCAATTTGATTTCCCCATCCTTGAAATTGGCAGTGAGGGTCCGGCAGGCCAGATCCGGCTGCCCGTTGATCACCATGGCACAGGAACCGCAAATCCCGGCCCGGCACACAAAGTCGAACTGCAAAGAGGGATCCTGGGTTTCCCTGATTTCATTCAATGCAATAAAAATGGTCATGCCCGGGGCTTCGGTCACCTCATAGGTCACCATGCGGGGCTTGTCCCCTTTTTTCAAGGGGTTATAGCGAAATATCTGAAATTTCAACACTCTTGCCTGATCACTCATTATTTGTACCCCCTGCCGATACGCTCGTTTTTGCCTTTGAATTTTTCCGGGATGGGTGTGGGATTCAGCAATTGCTGCAGTTCCAACCGGTCTGCCGCAGAATTGGTTTTTTTGATCTCCTCTATTTCAGCCATCCGTTTTTCCGAATCCGGGTGAAGAATGATGTTATCCACCCCGTATCCCCTGGAGCCGGGAGGCATTTCCATTTTCATGACATCCAGGTCTTCATAGGAAATATCAGGCAGATCGCTGCCGTCATCCTTCCAGGTGGTAAGGGTCCGACGCAGCCAGTCTCTGTCATTTCTTTCCGGATAGTCTTCTCTGGCATGGGCCCCGCGGCTTTCGGTTCTCAGCAGAGCCCCGTAAGCCACACACTGGGCAAGTTTGATCATCTTGGGCACCCGGATGGCTTCCACCAGCTCCGGGTTGGAAGAGGAAATCCGGTTGCGCAAGGCAATATTTCTGGCCCGCTGGTTGAGAACGGTCAGCTCTTCCACTGCCTGTTCCAAATCCGGCCCGTTTCTGAAAATACCCACCTTGTCCATCATAATTTTCTGCATTTGGGCCTTGAGTTCAAAGGGATTTTCACCAAAATCTCTGACCAGCAGGTCCGTGATTTTATTTTCCTCTTTCTTGAGAAAATGTGCGATAGTGGCAGTGGATACCTTCAAGGGGTTTGCTGCGCAGTAATCCGCCACAAATTCCCCCACAAGCATGCCGGCCACCACGGTTTCGGCCACGGAATTTCCCCCCAGACGGTTGAACCCATGCATATCCCAGCACGCGGCTTCTCCGGCGGAAAAAAGGCCTTTCAGTGTGGGGCTTTCACCCGTGGCATTGGTCCTCACCCCGCCCATGGAATAATGCTGGGTGGGCCGCACCGGAATATATTCCTTGACCGGGTCGATTCCCAGGAAATATTCACAGATCTCTTTTACTTCCCGCAGGTTCTTTTCAATATGTTTGCGGCCCAGCAACGTGATGTCCAGCCACAGGTGATCACCATAGGGAGAGGGTACGCCCTTTCCTTTTCTCATGTGCTCGGTCCCCAGTTCAATGGCTTTGTTGTCCATGGCATAGAGCATGGTATGGCCGGTGCCGTCGGAGGTGAAGCAGGTGCGCCATTTTTTGGTGCCCCCGAAATCCCTGGCCGTTATCAGGCCGTGGGCTTCGTGATTTTCCGTGATGGTGACCTTTTCGCCGTTGATAATGACTTCCCGGTCCCCGCCCCTGACCCGGGACCAGGGAACACCCCAGGCGGCCAGCTGGCGGATGGCCTTGGGCGCGGTATTGACAAACATCCTTGCCACATCCTGGTCACATCCCCAGTCACTGCCTTTTACCGTGTCACCGAAATGCACGTCTTCATCATCTCCTTCGCCCTTGACACAGGCGCCCAGGCTGGCCTGCATACCGCCCTGGGCGGCTGCGGAATGAGATCTTTTGGCAGGAATCAGTGACAGGACAATGGTATCATACCCCCGCTGCATGGCGGCAATGGCAACCCTGAGCCCTGCCAGGCCGCCGCCGATGACAAGTGAATCCGTATATATAACTTTCATTGACTTATCCTTACATCTTATTGGGTTTCTGTGGCAGAATGGGTGGTGTCATGGGCATCAGATGCTGTATCTTCTGCACCATGGCTGTCTGCTGTTTCCTGGTTGCCTGCCGCGTCTTGGGCTGTCGTGTCTTGTGCCCCTGCATCCTGTATTGCGGCTGACCCATGGGATGCTGTGTCATCTGCAACCGGCACCTGATCATGGTCCAATGCTGCATCCTCTGTCTGTGCCGACCCCTGGATTACATCATCTTCTGCCTGCGGTTTTTCCATTTCTTCCACTGCCGGAACCGCCTCATCTGCCGGAGCTGCCGCCTCATCTGCCGGAGCTGCCGCCTCATCTGCCGGAGCTGCCGGTTCTTCCTGTTGCTGCACTGCCGCATTGGCTAAAGATTTCTGATAGGCCGTGCCATGATAGCGCTCACCTGCATTCTGCCGGTGGCCCCACCCGATGACAATGAACATCAAAAGTGCCAGAAACCCGATGGCCAGAAAGAAAATTGTCAAACGGTTTTTCAGTGTCTTGAGTTTTTTGCGGGAATGCCTGGCATCTTTGCCCCCGAACCATCCCCATTTCATGCACAACCGGTACAGCCCGATACTGGCATGCAGCTCCACACAGATGAGCAACACCAGATACAAAAACCAGAAATTGCCCGATACCACCCGGTCTGCAGACAAAAACGGGTCAATGCTGCCCGGATTCACCAGCATGGTATACAAATGGACCGATCCGAAAAAAAACATGATAAATCCGGTTACCACCTGGATATACCACAGGTTGGTATCGGTATGCTTCATCATCTGCATCTGGTCCCGGATGATCCGGTGCTGGCGCCAGGTGATGGGAAATTTTCGGACCCCTAAAAGGGCATGGAGGATAAACAGGGTAAACACCCCGGATACCGCAAAAAAAACGGCAATGGGATACCCGTGCCCGGTATCGGACAAAAACGCCAGTTCCATGGTTTTGGCAACAAAGTCAAAGGCATCTTTGCCCAGAATGATGCTGCCCACCAAAAGCATGTGCACCCACATGAACAAGCCCAGGATCAGGCCTGTAGCACTCTGGGCCAGATCCAGCCTGGCCGGCAGCCGGCTGCTCTTTGCTGTGTTTTCTTCAATAATATAACTTTCCAATGGTACCTCCTTTACGGTCAGCTAAAAAACATCCTTACATATCCGGCCGATCAGCCCCAAGTTGTCACACACATGGATGCCGTTTTCCGCAAATGCTTTGATCTTGGCTTCTCCTGTGCCGCTGGAACCGGAGATGATGGCGCCTGCATGGCCCATCCTCCTGCCGGGAGGGGCGGTCAATCCCGCAATAAACCCCACCACCGGCTTGGTGACATGGGCCTTGATATAGGCTGCTGCATCTTCTTCCGCACTGCCGCCGATCTC
>JAIVHE010000124.1 GCA_020201255.1 Desulfobacteraceae bacterium | reverse complement strand
CTCCCGGCAGATTCTATGCGGTTTTAGGACCCAACGGCAGCGGCAAAACCACACTTCTTGATCTGATCTGCGGATTTCGAAATCCGAAATCCGGCCGGATTTTGCTGGGAGACAGGCCAGTGCATACCCTTTCCAGACGAAAGATGGCACAGACCATTTCCCTGGTGTCCCAGAGTTATGAGGTAAACTTTCCTTTCCTGGTGAAGGAGGTGGTCATGATGGGACGTCACCCCCATGTTGACCGGTTTTCCCGGCCATCACAGGAAGATATAAAACTGGCGGCCCGGGTCATGGACATGACCGGCATTTCCCATCTGGCACACCGGCATATTACTGAATTGTCCGGCGGAGAAAAACAGCGCTGCGTATTTGCCAGGGCCTTGTGCCAGGATACGCCTGTGATGTTGCTGGATGAAGCGTTTTCCAGTATGGACATCCACCACAGTTTTCATTTGCTGGGTCTTGTGAAAACCGCCGTGGAAAAACAACACAAAACCGTCATTGCCGTGCTCCATGACGTAAACCTAGCTGCCGGGTTTTCCCATGAGCTGCTTTTTTTAAAACAAGGCAGGATAGCTGCCATGGGCGATACCCAACAGGTGTTGACCCAAAACAATATTGAAACTGTGTTTAATGTCACATCCAAGGTGGAATACAATGACTATGTCCAGGCCTTACAGGTCTATTTTAAACCGGCATAATCCTATGGTGCTGTTCAGACACCTGGTGTTGTTCCTGGTGTTTGCAAATGTCTTGGGGGCCGGGATATGTCTTGCGAACACCCCGGTCATCGTGGATGATAAAGGGCGCAAGATTCATGTGAAACATCCGTTTACACGGATCATCTCCCTTTACGGGGCCCATACGGAAAATCTTTTCCACCTGGGCCTGGAATCTGAAATAATCGGGGTGTCTGTGAATGACAGATTTCCGCCCCGGGTGAAGGACAAAAAAACCTTTTCCTTTCATGATGATGCGGAAAAATTTGTGGCGGCCCGGCCGGATCTGGTATTGATTCGGCCCATGATCGACAATGGATATCCCAATTTTGTGCGCCAGCTGGAGCGCTACGGTATCACGGTAGTGTCTTTGCAGCCGGCTGACGTCACCGGCATGTTTGCTTACTGGAGGGATCTGGGCCGGCTCACCGGAACCCTTGAAAGGGCTGAACAGCTGGTGGCTGATTTTCAAAAGAACGTCGGTGTGATTACCTCTTTTCTTCCGCCGAAGCAGGATCGCAAAAAAGTGTATTTTGAGGCCATCCATACCCGCATGAAAACATTCACCCATGGCTCCATGGCCATTTATGCCCTGGAATGCGCAGGTGGCATCAATGCAGCGGCGGATGCCCCATCCTCCAGAAACACCAACATCGCCAATTACAGCAAAGAAAAAATTCTTGCAAAGGCCCATGAAATAGACGTGTTTCTGGCCCAGAAAGGCATCATGAACCCGGTTACTATTGAGCAGATTCTCAATGAGCCCGGGTTTCACATTCTAAAGGCAGTCAAAAACAACCAGGTATTCCTGGTAGATGAAAATATTGTCTCCCGGCCGGTGCCCAGGCTGTTACAAGGAATCCTGGCCATCGGAAACCTGCTGTACCCAAAAATTTTCGCAACATTCGCAACAATGGAAAAGGACTTATAATGGAAAAAAATGGAAAATTATACGGGGTCGGTGTCGGACCCGGAGATCCTGAACTGATCACGGTAAAAGCGGTCCGCGTGATAAAAGAAGCAGATATTATTTTTACGGCAGCCTCCAGCAAAAACAGCTACAGCCTGGCCGTGGAGATCGCAGGCCCTTATATTTCGGCAGCCACCCAAATAAAAACCCTGGGATTTCCCATGACCAAAGAGGAGACCCAGGTAGAAAACGCCTGGACAAACAACACCAAAGAAATAGCACAATGCCTGGAAAAAGGGCTTACCGTGGTTTTTCTGACCTTAGGAGACCCTATTACCTATTCCACCTTTGGATATATTCTCAAAAAAATGAAACAGGTCATGCCAAAGGCGCAAATCGAAACCATCCCCGGCATTACCTCTTTTCATGCAGCATCAGCCCGTCTGAACCGGATACTGGTGGAAGGAGAAGAATCTTTGCTGGTCACTTCCGGTGCTTTTGGCGGCAGCCAGATCCGCAATATACACCAGGTGGAAAATATTGCCATTGTCAAGGCCTATAAAAATATCAAAGACATCAATTCCGCTTTAAAAGAAGCCGGCATGCACAAAAAAGGAGTCGCTGTTTCCCATTGCGGCCGTGAAAAAGAAAAAATTTTTGATAATCTGGATGACCTTGAAACCAGGGACCCTGATTACTGGACCCTTATTCTGGCCTCAAAATGAAACAAAAACCCATCAGACTCCGACTGCTGTTTATATCTGCCGCCCTTTCCGCTTTGCTGCCGGTTGTAAGCGATCTGTTCTTTTCTCCCGTTACCGTTGATACCCTGGTGAACCGACTGGCCCTTCCCCTTGGACGTCTCACCTGTTTTATCATTATCGGACTTGCAGCTGGCCAGGTCATTGAGGGGTTTGGCTGGACCCGGCAGGTGGCAGTGGTTGCCCGTCCATTCTTTCGTTTTTCCCGCATGGGCGACCTTTGCAGCACCGCCTTTACAACCGCTTTTTTTTCCGGTGCTGCGGCCAACGCCATGCTGGCTGATTTTTACGACCAGGCCAAAATTTCAAAGACCCAATTATTCTTGTCCAATTATATCAACCAGTTTCCCGCATTTTTTCTTCATCTTCCCACAACGGTATTCATTGTTCTGCCCCTGACCGGTGTGGCAGGCGGGTTGTATTTTCTGCTCACATTTCTGGCTGTTCTGATAAGAACCATTGCCTTTTTGCTGTTTGGCCGCTTATATTTGAAAAAACAATCGGTTTTGCACCCGGGTGCCCCTTCCACCGAAACCTTACCTTCACCGCAAAAAAAATCGCTGTCCGATATCATCATTGCCATCAAAAACCGCCTTCCAGGCCGCTTGGTCAATATCTTTATTTGGGTGCTGCCCATCTACACACTGGTGTTTATTTTGCACTGGAATGGTATTTTTGAACTGGTCAATACCGCCCTTTCAAGGCATGTGGCCCTCAACTTCATGCCTGTGGAATCTTTGTCAGTGGTAATTTTAAGCTTTGCCGCTGAATTCACGTCAGGTTTTGCCGCTGCAGGGGCACTCATGGATGCCGGTGTACTGACCGTCAAACAGACCGTGCTGGCCCTTTTGCTGGGCAATGTGCTGGCTTTTCCCATTCGGGCACTTCGCCACCAGCTTCCCAGGTACCTGGGAATTTTTTCTCCCAAAATCGGGCTGCAGCTGCTATTATCCGGCCAGGCCTTCAGAGTTATCAGTATTATCCTTATTGGAACCTTATATTATCTGGTGATATCATGATCCCCATACACATTATCGGCATTGGGCAGGGAAAAGAGGATCTGACCCCACAGCACCTGGATATCATTGAGAACGCGGATGTGCTGGTGGG
>JAIVHE010000427.1 GCA_020201255.1 Desulfobacteraceae bacterium | reverse complement strand
GGAGAACAGATAAAACAGCATGAGCACATCCGCCTGTTTGGTGATCTTGTAATTGTTGGGACTGTCTCCTTCGGCTTCCAGAATGCGGTCCATGCGCTGGATATTGGGATATTTTTCCCGGTATTTATCCCAGTCCAGTTCCTTGAGCCGGCAGGGTGGGACTGAACCGGGAGGGGTATGGCCAGGAAGGGTGCGACAGCCTGCACCCGCTTGATGAGGAATTGAACATCCCCCCAGAACTGTATTCTTTAGAGCTCCGGCGGAGAGTTGCGGAAGAAGCGGCAAAAAACTCTTTTGATGATGTGGTGGAAACCATTTCCAAAACCACTGGTGCCAAAGTTCATAAACGTCAGGCTGAAGAGTTGGTTCAGCGTTCTGCCCAAGATTTCGATACGTTCTATGAATAGAGGAAATGCCGCTCTTCGGGTGAAGAAGAGACGGGATCTGTGCTGGCAATCACAGTAGATGGCAAAGGGGTGGTTCTGCATGAAAAAGACCTCAGAGAAAATACACGGAAAGCCGCAGAAAAACGCCGGTTCTTTTATAATGTCAAGCGCAAGTATATCCTTCTTGCCAATCCTTTCGAGCAGCTCTTTTTGTTTTTCTGTAGGATTTGATATCTCTAAAAGCCGATTCAATTACAACCTTTTCCCGGTAAGGGTCTATGGCCGATTCTGGGGAGACTTTAAAAGACTTGCCATCTTTCTCAGTATGATTGGTTACGAGTAGCCAGAAACCGTCAAGCTTACCTGCCTCTGACATGTTGGCCTCATTTACATTTATAGTTCCCAAGTAACTACGATTTTTTTGTTCTGAACCATCCTTTATTGGTATCCCTTTCACCTCCGAATATCATACCACCTGCAAAAAACCTATCTGAAATGTATTGCTCTTCAGACGGATGTTACAGGCTTGGAATTTTTTTGCATATAATCACCGGAAAAAATACATTTTTCTCCTCATTGAAAATACATGTTTCTCCTCATTGAAGATTGTTCCTGAAAAGATGAAAATTTTTGTCCAGAATACAAAAAGCATACTGTTCTGCTTCTTTGACGTAAAGGAGGTCGAGAGGTGGATAGAACTGCCCGAGGTGAATCGGGATCATGAAACCCTTTACAATAAGGAGGACAAAGATGGAAAAGACTGAGAGAAATCAGCTCTTAAGAACCACTGCAATTGTGTGCACGCTGTTGCTGACCGTGTGGATGATCTGTCCGGTCAATGCGCAGGTCCCTGCGGAAGTGGACCCGAAACCAAAAACCTACATGCCGGTGGTTATTGAAGAAGACTTCGATACCACCATGAAACAGGATGTACAGGCCAAACCAAAAGTTATGGAACGACAAAAAAAACTTTTGGAAAGACGTTATGATCTGAGTGACCGCCCTGCGGATATGATGATGTCCGGAAAACGAAAACCGATCCAGAAAGGGGTACGGGTAAAGCTTCCGGAAGGGATGACCTGGGATAAGCTGAACGTCATGAAACCTGCTGAAATAAAAAAATCAGACCTGTTTCCCGAAGGATTTCTGCCGCTTCCTCATACCAAGCATGCCACCGGAGGACAGGTATTTCCCGAGGACCAGATCACGGAGATCGAAAAGCTGGAAAAACGCTCCCTGGAACGATTCGATGTATCATTTGATATCCCAAAACATTTTATACCGGAATTTCCTCCTCCCATCTTTTTGACCACCCGGCCGGATCTGGGAGATGTTTCCCAGGGAAAATTGCTGAGTATTGACAATTACTATGCAATGATGAAGGGTATTCTCACGCCGGTTCAGATGGAAGGCTTGAGGCTGCTGCTCACGCCTTTTCCGCAGCAGCAGTTCAACCAGACCGAGGATCGGAAGGTGAAAAATCCCAGCCTCGGGGTATCCTGCCTGGACTGTCATTCCAATGGCCATACTAATGCGGCCTATCACTTAAATCCGGACACACGGCCCCAGTCGGCACGATTCCGGCTGGATACGGTGAGTCTGCGGGGTCTGTTCAACCAGCAGATCCACGGCTCAAAGCGTTCCCTGCGGTCCGTAGAAGATTTCACGGAGTTTGAACAGCGCACTGCCTACTTTGACGGAGATCATGTGATTGCTGCAAAAAAAGGGGTTAATCTGCCGGACCGGGCCAGTCAGGTGGCCATGATGGCCCAGATGCAGAATCTGTTTGACTTTCCGCCGGCACCGAAATTGAACGTGTTCGGCAAACTGGACCCGGATATGGCCACAGAGCAGGAAATGCTGGGACAGGAGGTCTTCTTTGGAAAAGCACAATGCAGTGTCTGCCATCCGGCACCGTTTTATACCGATGACAAGATGCATGACCTGAAGGTGGGGCGCTTTTATGAACCCAGAGAAAGCAATGGAAAATGGGTTACCCCTGTGGGACCCATCAAATCCTTCACCCTGCGGGGCATCAAAGATTCGCCTCCGTATATGCATGACGGGCGGTTGTTGACCCTGGACGACACCGTGGAGTTCTTTAATCTGGTTACCGAACTGAAACTGACAGATGAAGAAAAAAAGGCCCTGGTGGCATTCATGCGGTGCTTGTAAAGCATGTTAATTAACATCGAGCGTTAGGAGTATTATACGCCTGCCCGGCCTGTATGGCCTGGCAGGCGTTACTTGTGCAGCAGCTCACCGCAAATGCATCAGCACGTAAAAATCAAAGAATGAATCCGGCAGGACACGTTTGCCTTCAAAAACACATTTGGGATCATTTGAAATGACAGTGCTGTTGCGCACACATATTTTTTCCGTATAAGAGATTATGCAGGAAAAAAGAATTTTTTTGACCGAAAGGCACAATTCCACTATAACCAAAAAAGAAAGACAAGCACAGAACAAGAATATGACATTTTGTGCCCATAAAACTGAGAGCGCAAAGGACCGCCATTTCATGAACCCCCTGGACCATATCCCTGAAGATATCCGCCGCACGGCTGCCCAATGCCGCCACTATGCCATGTGTAAAATCGACTACCTGGAAACCGGGCTCTGCCCGCCGGCAAAAAAAACACCCTACGTCGGCTATTTCCCCCAGGGCCGGATGGATCTGTGTGATGCCCTTGCCAAAGACCTGATTCCTGTCACCGAAGCGGCAGTAGAGATCATTTCATCGTGCACCCTGTGCGGATCCTGCGACAGGCAGTGCCATTTTGTGACCGGAATGCGGCCCATGAAGGTCATGCAGGCTTTAAAAGCGTTCCTTAACGCGTTCCTGGAAAAAGGAGAAAAACCTGCTGTAATCCCGGAAGATGAGCCGCTGAAGGCTTTGAAAACCATTGTGGGTGAAAAATGGGCCACCACACGGCATCGAACATGACCTGGGATTTATCACCCCCCTGGATCTGGGAAAACGCGGTATTCTGGAATATGACTATTATATCGACCACACCGACAGCACGGAATCAGAAAAAATCCGGCTGGCCATGGCAGACATCGAACCTATGGTGGACAAACTGAGCAGCACCTGCAAAGGGGTGACGTTTCTC
>JAIVHE010000426.1 GCA_020201255.1 Desulfobacteraceae bacterium | reverse complement strand
CGGCGGCGGGCTCACCCGGGACAATCTCCTGCCGGTGTTGAAGACCCGGGCACTGGAAGAATTGACGGTGGGATCTGCCGTCATTGCCCGGTCCGATAGTATCGGGCTGTCGAAGGCCATTGAAGAGATACTGGATCTGGTGGATTAGGGGGGGTATGGCTGTCCGGACAGGTGAAATCCTGTTATATTGAATATAGGGCCAAATGGTTTGATTTTTCTGGTATTCTTAGCCAATGGGAGCATTCGACTGAAGAGGTAAATGTAATCAAACAACATCAACAAAAGAATGAGGAGCAAATCATGAAAAGAGTAGAAGGTAAAGTAGCCGTTGTAACGGGTGGCGCATTAGGAATTGGTCGGGCAGCTTGTCTGTTATTAGCCAGAGAAGGAGCAAAAGTGGCTGTGACAGACATAGCAGATGAAGAAGGAGGAAAAGTAACAGAGGAAATCAAAGAATTGGGTGGGTTTGCAAAGTATTGGCATGTTGATACTTCAAATGAAGATGATGTTAGCAGCGCTTTTTCCAGTATTGTTAGCGAATTTGGTTCGATAGACATACTTGTTAACAATGCCGGTATCGCCGGGGTTAATAAGCCGACTCATGAAATTTCCGAAGAAGAATGGGAAAAAGTCATGGGCGTGAACGTTAAAGGTGTTTTCCTTTGTACAAAACATTCCATTCCATTCATGAAAGAATCTGGCGGTGGGAGCATTATCAATATGTCTTCTATTTATGGACTTGTCGGTGCTGCGGACCTGCCGCCATATCATGCAACCAAAGGGGCCGTTCGGCTAATGAGCAAGAATGATGCTCTAATTTATGCAAAGGACAATATTAGGGTGAATTCCATCCACCCGGGATTTATATGGACACCGCTGGTAGAAGAACTGGCCAGGGATTCATCGGAGGGTGTTGAGGCGTTCAGAGACCAGCTTGATAGCCGTCATCCGATTGGTCATGTCGGCGAGCCTGATGATATTGCCTACGGTGTTCTATATCTTGCGTCTGATGAGTCTAAATTTATTACTGGCAGTGAACTAATTATAGATGGTGGTTATACCGCCCAATAGAATTGTGAGCATCATGGATAGCCTAAAAATACCGGGCATCCAGTCGGCGGTCCAGGTTTCCGTCAACCTCCGGATCCCGCTTGAGGAAACGGATGTTGAGGCTGCCAGAAAGGTCAGGCCTGATAAGGTAATTCTGATATAGAGGGACTGCCCCGGGCCATTGAAGAACTGCTGGATCTGCTGGATTAGGAGGAATGTGATGGCGCATAGGATTCACCGGGCAGGATATACGGATCTTGTGGCACGTTTGAACCGGTTTCCCCAGGGCGCACCCCCCTCGGGAACGCTTTACCGGATTCTTGAAATCCTTTTTACGCAAAAAGATGCGGAGCGGATTGCGCAGCTTCCCGTCAAACCTTTCACCGTGGACCGGGCCGCAAAAGTATGGCAGATGAAACCGGCCCGGGCCCGCTGCATCCTGGAGGATCTGGCCGGCCGTGCTCTGCTGGTGGATATGGCGTATAACGGCGAAACCCGTTATGTGCTCCCCCCTCCCATGGCCGGTTTTTTTGAATTTTCCATGATGCGGACCCGCGGCGACATCGATCAGCAGGCACTGGCCCGGCTTTTCTATCAGTATATGAACGTTGAAGAGGAATTTATTCTCAGCCTGTTTGTCAATGGTGAGACACAACCGGGCCGGGTGTTTGTCCAGGAACCCATGCTGCCTGAAACACAGAGCCTGCATGTACTCGATTACGAACGGGCCAGCGAGGTCATCCGGACGGCGTCCCGCCGGGGGGTCAGCATGTGCTACTGCCGTCATAAAATGCTGCATATGGGGCGCAACTGTGACGCGCCCATGGATATCTGCATGACCTTCAATACCGCAGCCGGCTCCCTGATCAAACACGGCCATGCCAGGGACGTGGACGTGCATGAGGGACTGGACTTGCTGCAAACAGCCTATGAACACGGCCTGGTACAATTTGGCGAAAATATCCGGCAGCATGTGAATTTTATCTGCAATTGTTGCGGCTGCTGCTGTGAAGCCATGATTGCCGCCAAAAAATTCGGGATTCTGCATCCGGTGCATACCTCCAATTTTATTCCACAGGTGGATAGTGCCGGATGTACCGGGTGCGGCAAATGTGTCACCGCCTGTCCGGTGGAGGCGGTCGTCCTGGTGTCGGCCAATGATCCCCATGCCCCGAAAAAGAAAAAAGCCCGTGTCGATGCATCCATCTGTCTGGGGTGCGGGGTGTGTGCCCGGGCCTGTCCGGAGCACAACATTGTGCTGAAAAAAAGAAAAGCGCGGGTGATCACGCCGCTCAACTCCGTCCATAAGGCGGTCATGATGGCCATTGAGCGCGGCACGCTGCAGCACCTGATTTTCGATAACCGGGTGATGTGGCATCACCGGGCTTTGGCAGCGGTTCTGGGGGCGATTCTGAGGATGCCGCCCGCAAAGCAGATCATGGCGTCAACGCAGGTGAAATCCCGATATATGGCATATCTGGTCAAACGGTTCGACTTTTGATCCCGGCAGCATGGATCTGATTGATGATCCTGATACCATGCGGTGGATCCTGAATGAAAAAAAATGATCAGTGATCCGCAAAATCCATGGTATAAGGGAAAGAAGAAATATCAGGGCCTGTTTCGCTGAACGGAGAAGAAAAGCATTTGTCGGTATCAACATGGAACCAATAAATAGAAAGAGAGAGATAGTATGACAGGTAAACAAAGTTTTTTAAAAGTGCTGATGCTGGATTCGGCCAGCGGATTCTACCGTCTCAAACGGTATCCGGTGGGGGATTTTTTCGGACCCGTGGATTTGGGGATTCACATGAGTTTCAAGCACAACAGCCTGACCATCGGGGGCGGGCTTCTGGCCGGGTCTATTTTTCCGGGATCGAACCGGATGATTTTCTGCGGCATATCCCCCTGCTGGCACGGGTTTTATGTGTCATCCATGGGCGGGGCCGCTCTCGTGTTCGATAACCTGGGGATCAACCAATTGGTCATTCTGGGCAAAGCCGACCAGCCGTCCCTGCTGTATCTCAACCGGAATCACGGAGAAGAGATCGAAGTGGAACTGGTACCGGTATCACCCGGCAGGATCTGGGAAAAGGGCCGGGGCGGGGTCTATGGGGTGATGGAAGCGGCCATGGACCGCTTTTCCGGCCGGTATGAGAACGATCCCAGGGTCCTGGCAACCGGGCCGGCTTCCCGGTACACCGATTTCGGGGCCATCGCATCGGCCCCGGTCCGCAAGGGAAAACTCACCCCGGTGGATACCTGGGCCGGCCGGGGCGGGTTCGGGTCCAAGCTTTTCCAGGAGCACGGGATTGTGGGAATTATCTACGGCGGGACCTTTGTGGACGAAGATTTCCGTGAACGGAACGTGGCGGATCAATGGTTCGAAGACAAATACAACCAGCGCATGGCAGCCAAGGATATCGAGGCCACCACCAAATACCGGTATGATCC
>JAIVHE010000123.1 GCA_020201255.1 Desulfobacteraceae bacterium | reverse complement strand
GCAGGGGGAAGCGGCATCAGCTGAAACAGGATATACCCCAGAAACACCAGCAGCGGCACCATGCCCGGCACCTGATACAGGGGACCATTGTGTTTTATACTGGAAATAAAAAACGCCAGCAGGGCCACGGCGGTGAGTATTTCCATGATGGCATAAGACCAGGGTTCGGTGGTCCCGAAAGCCAGGGGGGTAAACACCAGCAGAAAAAAAAACAGGCGTTTTGAAAGGATAAAAGCCATTTTATTCAGGAGGTGGACGCGTAATAGTAATCCCCGTAATTATAATAATACCCGCTTTTTCTGGCATTGAAATAGTTCAACACCACACCGGTCATGGGTGCATCCACCTCTTTGAGCTGCTTGATGCCCTTGCCCAGCATTTCATGGGTGGTTTTTCCGGCCCAGGTGACCAGAATCACCCCTGCCACCTGTCTGCTCAAAATAACCGGGTCTGTGACACTTGCCAGGGGCGGGGTGTCCACCAGGACCATGTCATAGGTATTCACCGCATCAGACAGCAAAAGGGATAGATTTTTTGAACTCAACAGTTCGGAAGGATTGGGCGGCACCGGACCGGAGGTCATGATATCCAGATTCTCCAGAACGCTCTGGTGCATAGATGTTTCCAGATCCGAGACACCGGCCAGATAGGAGCTCAATCCGGCGCTGTTGTCCAGCAGAAAATGTCTGTACTGGGTGGGCCGCCGCATATCCGCATCGATGAGCAGCACTTTTTTGCCTGCCTGGGCGATGGAGATTGCCAGGCACGCTGTTACCGACGATTTTCCCTCACCCGGGGTCACACTGGTGATGATCAGGCTTTTGGGCGGGGTGTCTGCGGCAGACAAAAAGATTGCCGTGCGCATGCCTTTGAAACTTTCCGCCATCAGAGAGGTGGAATCTTCCATCATATCCTGCACCAGGTCCGGTTTTTTGCCTTTTACCAGATCAATGGTGGTAATAACCGGCACATCGAATTTTTCTTCCACATCCTCCGGGGTTTTGATGGTGTTGTCCAGGTACTCGAAAAAGAAGGCCAGGCCGATACCGCCGAACAGACCCAGGATAATTCCCAGCAGGATATTGCGTTTTTTATTGGGTTTGGCCGGATTGACGGGCAGTTTGGCTTCTTCGATCACCCATACATTTACGGACTGATTTCGTTCGGTGATGTCCCGTTCCTCCATTTTTTTCACCAGGGCATCGTACAGATACCGGTTGGTATCCACCTTGCGCTGGAGCATGCCCAGTTGAATGGATTTTTCTCCCAGCTGTTCCGCCTCGAACCGGGTTGTGTCCAACGCAGCCTTCAGGCTCAGCTCATGGGCCTGGGCCAGCTGAAATTCATTGCGGATGGTCTGAACCACTTTTTCCAGTTCTTCATACTTGCTGTCTTTCAACCCCTTCAGTTCATTCTGGGCGGATATCATGCGCGGATGTTTGGCACCATATTTTTTGGACAGTTCGGAAATTTTCTGTTCCGCAGCCAGAATTTTCTGGTTGATGAATTCCACTGATACACTTTCAGCAACCGCGGGAATGGTTTCAAGATTTTCTTTTTTTACATTGCGTACCTGGTTATAGATGGCTGAGAGTTCTTTTCGCGTTGTTTCCGCAGCCGTAAGCTGCCGGGAAATATCGGACATCCGTTCGGGAAGCACTGTGACACGGTCTTCAATGGTGACGATATCATGGTCTTTTTTATACTGGTGCAGTTTTTTTTCCGATTCTTCCAGTTTTTTGCGCTGCACTTCCGCCTTCTGGGTCATCCACCCGATGCTGTAGCCGGACACCGACATCTGCATATCGATCAATTCATCAGTATAGGCCTGTGAAAGCGCATTGGCTACGTTCATGGCCACTGCCGGATTTTTTGACAGGAACCCGATCTGGAGAATACGCGAATTCTGCACCGGGGTGACGGAAATATTTTTTTTGACAACACTTGCCAGGATATCTGCTTTGGTGGGCGGTACCGCGTAAACATCCGGCATGGGGTTTTCAACCCCGCTTACTGCGTCCCCTGCCAAAAGGGCATCGATCCCCATCATGGTCTTGATGGCGGTAACCTGATCTTTGACCCATGCAGATACCATGGATAGATAGGAAGGCTTTTCCTGTTTTTCCGGAAACATCACTGCGTACAGTTTTTCCGGATCAAGGGCCTCCACCGCTTTTTCCACCACCGAGGAACTCATGATCAGCTGGTTCTGGGTTTCTATGAATTCGGGATCATACGGGGTGTAGGAGTATGTGCTGGTCAGGGCACCGGCGGTATTGCGCTCGATCATCACCTTGGTACCGGCATAATACTCCGGGGTTTTTGTAAACGTGGCAATGACAACAATGAGCACGGTCAGAACGAAAAAGCTGACAATGGCCCATTTTCTTTTCCGGACCACCCGCAGATAATCACGTAAATGGATTTCTTTTTCCGCAATCATCAGAAAAAACTTTCCGGAACCACGATGACATCATCGGGCAGCACGGGTTCATCCATGTTCACATTTTGAAATATTTTCTTTTCTCCGCTCACCACCCGTATGATCCTCACCTTGTTTTTTGACGCAATGTTGGTAAATCCGCCGGCCTTGGTAATGGCTTTGATAACACTCAGGTTTGATTCAAACTTATAGGAATCTGGTTTTTCCACCTCTCCGGATACATAATAGGTGTCTGCCTTTGAAATATAGACATTGTCATTGTCCTGAATCAGGATATTCAATGATGCATCCCCTTGTTTGATCAGTTTTTCCAGGTCCAGGACAATCCGGTCCTGCCGGCTGTCTACGTCGGCTGTGCGTTTGATGGTAGCAATATTGCCGGCATCCTCTGTGATCCCGCCTGCTTCGGAAATAAATTCCAGAAAGGTGACCCTACCGCGCAGTTCATACTGCCCCGGATTTTTGATCTGCCCCAGGATCAACGCTTTTTTGCTGCGGTGTTCGGTGATGAAGACATCCACCTGGGGACTGACCAGGTATCCGTCCGCCAGCATGGATTCGATCTTTGCCGCCACTTGAGAAACCGTCAGATCTTTTACGGAAATTTCTCCCACCAGGGGCACCCGGATGGTATCTCCGGAACTTATCCGCACGGTGGTGGACAGATCACTGAAGAACCGGTCATCCCGGTTGATGCCGTTGTATTCATTTTCTTCATATACAAAGTTCAGGTTCCCGGACCATTTTTCATTGAACCGCTGCAGCAGACCGATATCGATCCCTGTGGACAGGAAACTCGAAGCCCCGGCCAGATCGGATTCATGAAACTTGCGATACCCCATGACATTGACCCCCCGCTTGGCGGTGAAATTATGCTGGGTCTGCAGTTCAATGCTGAACCCGTCCTGGTCTTTTACCCTGTCGTCGTCAAAATCTTTTTCCAGGTACCCCAGCCGGAAGGTCCCCCGGGAACGGGCCGTGACTTCCCAGGAAATACCGCCGTAATACCCGATTTCTTCATTGTCGTTGATGGTGCCGGTATCAAATGCAATGTCTGCATACCGGATGCCGGCCAGAAGAGATGTCTTGGGTTTGAACTTGTAAAACAGGGTCAGCCCGAGCGAGTTGTCATTTCTGTCCCGGTATTCAACAAGAGGATCTTTGTAATTGAGATCATAATTGGCATAATTGAACTGCACTTTGAACTTTCTGGAATCACTTTCAAAGGTGGTGATAAAATCAAACAGATTGTCCCGGTGCCGGAACAGGGTATCATCGATCCCGTTGCCCGCGATCTCTTCTCTGTCATGGAAAACATCGATCACATCGAATGACAGCCCGGAATTGAAATTATACTGGAACAGACCTTCCAACGTATGGTTCCAGTGATCATGCCGGGAGGTATCCCCGTACATGATCAGTTCAGGGGAATACATTCCATACATCTGGTACCGCCTGGTGGCTTCCGGTTTGATGCGGCCAAGCTTCAGGCCCCCGGAGGAAGTCAGGTGGGTATCGATGGTGAGCAGTTTTTCCCGGGACAAACGGATGAATCCGTCCCCCCTGCCTGCCGAAGATATCCGCACCAACACCCTCCTCTTCTGAAACAGTTGTGCCTTCGGTCTGACCAACGGGAACGGGTGTTTGCGGGGACTGGCCCTGGGGAACCGACGGTGCCCCGGACTGGCCCGGTGGAATGGCAGGCGGCTGGGCCTGTTCCAGAGAACCGGCAGGCACCTCTGATTGGGCGATAAGAATGGGATTCTGGGGCATCTGACCAGCCGGTGAGATCTCCTGGGCAAAAGCAACGGGGATGGCCAGACCCGTAAGAAGCATCAACAAAATCAGCCATTTATTGTTTTCCATGAGAACTCCTTTTAACGGTCTGTCATCATGATATTTTCCGCATATTATGTCAGCGAAGTATCATGGGTATCATGTGTAGATGAACATTTTGGGACAATAACCCCGGAACAGCGGTCATGTCAACAAAATAACGCCCTGTCCGTATTGGACCAAGGCGTTTTTTTCGTCCCCTGCCGGCCGGGACGGACAAACGGCTCTCAATTAATTGACAGAGACAGAAGAAGCAGAAAATGATGTTGGTTTCGGCGAGTTCGGTATTACCGGTACGGGGTCCGGTGCCGCCTCTGTATATGCCAGACCTGTCTGCTGAAGACACTGGGCCTGGGCGATTTCATCCCGGTCATACACCGGCTCTCCCAGGGGCGTGATAGCCTCGGCCGCAGCCCTGGCAACGATCTGTTTTTGAATGCCGGCTTCTGTGGCACACATGCACACCTGGTTCAAATCCACTTCTCCGCCATACCCGTAAATATGCTTGATGGTAGAATAGGGGTTGTATTCCAGGTCGACTGCAATCTTCATGGCTTCGCAGGGCGATGCTTTTTCATCCATGGCCTGGATAATGGCTTCCTCCAATACGGTTTCTTCCGCCGGCGTATATGCCAGTCCCTCGGTCTTCAGCTGCTGGCTTTGCTCTTTGCCGGCCTGCAGTTTTTCGATATATTCCTTTTCCCAGGCAGCTGCCGGACCCGCCCAGGACACGACCACCAGAAAAACCGCCAATGTTCCCAAAATTGTTACTGCTTTCATGTATCACACTCCTTAGTATAGTGTTTCAATAGCAAACTCCAGTACAGCATAATTTTTTTCATGAACCATTGTTTACATTGTATTGTTTGCTTTCTGGACAGAGTGCAATGCAATAAATATACCAAAATACGGTTTACAGATTTTCCGCATCCTGTGCTTCCAATTGTTTCAACCGGCCAAGCAGATATTCCGGATTCTGCTTTTTCCCGGGTCCATACGGGTTGAAAGCAATACCGGTCCGGTACCGGTAGCTTTGCTCGGGATTTTTTGCAATCCAACGGACCTCGG
>JAIVHE010000122.1 GCA_020201255.1 Desulfobacteraceae bacterium | reverse complement strand
TACTTCATCTTCTTTCCAGAAAATGTAGGGGTTGGTTCTGGGGTAGGCCACGTGCTGGGGCATGGGATCGATACCGGTGACTTCCAGCAGTTTCTGGAAACCCTGGCGCATGATCAACTCACCCAGACGTTCCCGGTTCTTGCCTTCTTCCATCCACCAGTCCCATATGTTTTCAATGATTTCCGTAATTGCTTCATAATCATTGTCAGGATTGACTTCAATAAACGGAACCAGCAGAGACCCCATCTGGGCGCCGTCCAGGATCGGGGCTTTGGCCCCGCAAAGAATGGAACAGCCGGTTTCTTTTCCAATTTTCAAAGCTCTTGGCATGACATTGATGCAGTGCATGCACCTTGTGCAGTTGGCATTGTCGATGAACAATTTCTTGTTTGTAAATTTCATGCACTTGGTGGGGCAAAGACCCAGCACTTCTTTTTCAAGGTCAAAGGGACCCCAGTCTTTGCTGCCTTTGTGGGCACCGGCATTGGCAGGATAAGCCGGATCGTTTTCCACGTATTTGTTTACCGCATCCTGATCAATGCGGATGTCATCTTTCCAGGTACCGATAAAGGACATGTCAGACCGGGCAATGGATGCTACGCAGCCGTTGGGGCAGCCGTCCAGTTTGAACTTGAATTTATAAGGGAAAGCCGGCCTATGCAGTTCGTCCTGGAATTCATTGGTGAGAAAATACACCAGGGCATTGGTGTCATAACAGGAATATTCACACCGGGACTGTCCCAGACAATCGGAGGGTGTTCTCAGGTTGGAGCCGGAGCCGCCCAGATCCTGGTTCATGTCATGGGTCAGGGTCCAAAAAATTTCTTCCAGCTGTTTGGTGGTGGTTCCCAGAAGGATGATATCTCCGGTGGAGCCGTGCATATTGGTAACACCGGAGCCTCTGAAATCCCACAGATCACACAGTTCTCTGAGATAATTAGTGGAATAGTATTTTCCTGCCGGATGGTTCACCCGCATGGTGTGGAATGCTTCGACACCGGGGAACATTCCGGGCTGGTCGCAGTACCTGCCGATCACCCCGCCGCCATAACCGAAAACCCCGACGATACCACCGTGTTTCCAGTGGGTTCTGCCGTGTTTGTAAGAAAGTTCCACTACCCCGAGAAGATCTTCTACCACATTCACCGGAATCTGGAACTCGATGCCTTCCTCATTCTTTGCTCTCTTTTCCGCCTGAGCCTTCAGGTCAGAGACAAAGCTTGGCCATGGGCCGGATTCCAGCTGGTCCAGTAAAGGAGTTTCATGCTTAGCCATTTACTTACCTCCGTTAAAAGTTAAATTACATTCAACAATGAAAAGATTTTCCAAACTTTTCATTCAATAGTCTGGTGTTGTATCATTTGAAATATTTGTCCTGCTAATTCCATCTACGTAATGGTACATCTTCAACAAAATACCATAGCAGGTATAGAATTTCTGTTTGCACATGTCAATAAAAAAACCTGGGTTCCTTCTGTTTTTCACACCATGGCCAGGAAAATCGAATCATATCGCCTCAAATGTCTTGCAAATCCGGCAGCTATGGGAAAAAAGATGTTCCTTTACCAGATCCTGTTCATCTGCATCCGGATGCCAGGCATCCATAATATTGGTCATGATATCCGTCAATTGTTCTGCGGAAAAACCGGATATGAAATGTACAAAAGCCGGTTGCAAATCCCCGGGAGCGGGAAGGGTATCTGCAGGTGTTCCCAGACCTCCTTGTGCACGGTATTCCAGGGCTTTGAACACTCCTTTTATGGCGGCATCCAGCACGATCTGTGGCAGAAAAACCAGGGGGCCTGTCCCATCCAGCCGATCCAGGCGCATGCGCAAGGTCAGGTTCAAAACATAAAACAGCAGGCAGGCGAGCAGCTTCACACCGGAAGCAGAAGAATCCTGCGCCATTTCACTCAAAGGGCCGTATCCCCGCACCGTAATCAACCGGACATCCAACGGGGCATCTTTGGCAAAATTCACCACAAAATCCCCGGCTGCATGGTGCCAGGGATAAATCTCATGCCCTGTGTGTATGTCATAATAGGCTGTCAGCACATAGGCAATTTTCTCGTAGATCCCGGCAGCCTGATCCCAAGTGATCAACACATGTTCCCCGTCATTTTTCCACACTGCCACCTGATTTCCGTTGCCGGTACGGGTCACATGAAATTCGTGATACCCGGCAAACCATTCCCCCAGAAAAAATCCCACCTTTCGGCGGGCACATGCGATGTTTGCCGTCCCGAAAATCCGGGGAATAAAAGAAGGAACAACTTTTGCCGACATTTGCCCGAGCAGCCGATGCTCTGATTTGATAAGGGACAGACCCGGTTCTTTCACCGCACCATTGAGAACCAGAAAAAGCGGAGAAGAAGACCGTGTTTTTACGGTTATTTTAAGGGGATGATAAAATGCCCCGTGTTTTTCCAGGCAGATGTCAATGGTCAATATCCGGCCGCAGTTTTCTGCAAGAAATGCTACCGCCTCAGAAAGCATCTGCCCCTGATTACGGGTTACAAAACCGCGGGCTGCCAGAAAATAGTCTCCCACGGTGAATGCATCGGCAGGATTCTGCAAAGAGATATTGCGGGCAATGGTTCTTTTGTTTCCGCTTTTTTGCCTGCTATGACCCATGTTGCCGGACAAGGGCATCTGCCACAGCGGGCTGCCGGGAAGAACTGCCCGGGCCTGTCCCGGCATAGAAAAGGTTATCTCAGGATGAAAGGTCATCCTTTTTTATGAGCGGCCAGTTCTTCCAAAAGATCCGGGGCCACATCATACCCAAGGCGCCGGGCCTGGTCGCAATGGTGGATGGCTTTTTGATATTCTCCAAGCTCCAGATACCCCACGGCCAGGTTATTGTGTGCAATGGGAAATTCAGGCTGAATCTGAATCGCTTCCAGATTGGCTTGGACTCCTTCTTCATACAAGCCTTTCATAAAATAGGCTGTTCCCAGGGTGGCATAGGCCTGGACAAAATATTTGTTATGGATAATGGCTTTTTTCAAATTCTTGATGGCCTTGTCCACTTTTTCTTCATCTTCTTTGGCATCTTTGCCATCCACCAGCTGCAACAGAACAAAGCCCATGTTGGCATAGCCTTCGGCAAATCCGGCCCGGGCTTTGGTAGCCCGCTGGTTAAACCGAAAGCATCCCTCCAGATCTTCACGCTGAAGGCAGATCCCGCCCAGAAGCACATAGGCCTCCGCCAGGGTGGGACTGTTTTCAATGGCCTCGTGAAGCACTTTTTCGGCTTCCATATATTCCTGTTTTCCCAGCAGGGCCACGCCCAGGTTGTAATGGGTGGCCCCGCATTCCGAATTCTGGGTCAACTGGTATCTGAGTTTTGCAATATGCTCATCCGCATTCCGGGGCAAATGGTCTTTTTGCTGGGCATCGGGCATGGTACGATATGCCGGGGTGGTTTTCAACCAGAAGGCAGATTGGCCTACTGTATTGTTCTCATGGAAACACGCCCCCGCAGGATCTCGGGCAGGGCGCAGCACACCTCCAGGGGCGGGCCTGGAACCAGGACGCTGCATAAGACGATTGAAAGACAGGTACATGTATGCCAAATATCCAGGGAACCCGGTTGGCATGGATATTTATAATAAAGTTCTTTGAAAGGCTTTAATTTCAAAGTGTTATAATTGGTCATACCAATCGTAATTTTGACCATTATCTTTCATGTTTTGTTGTGCCCGGCAGGGCATGGCCGTTATTTTACAACTATATGTTACAATTCCAGGAGTTGATTGTTATGAAACAAGGATGCTTTACTGCACTTATCACCCCGTTCACCGATGCCGGAGAACTGGATCAAACTGGTTTGGAGCAGCTGATTGATTTTCAGATTCAAAACGGGGTCACCGGCATTCTGGTCACCGGCACCACAGGAGAGAGTCCCACCTTCAAATGGCAGGAACACAACCATGTCATTGCCCTGGCTGCCGGACAGGCAAAGGGCAAATGCGCTGTCATTGCAGGGACAGGCAGTAACAACACGGATGAGGCCCTGATGGCAGCCGGTCATGCGGCAAACCAGGGGGTGGATGCCATTCTCATGGTGGATCCCTATTACAACGGGCCTTCTTCGCTGGAAATCCGCAAAGAATATTATGAGGCTGTGGCAGTCCAATACCCGGATCTGGAGATCATTCCCTATATCATTCCCGGCAGGACCGGTGCCCAGATGCTGCCCCAGGACCTGGCCCTTTTGTCCCGGTCCTGCCCCAACATCACCAGTGTCAAGGAAGCCACCGGCAACCTGGACAACATGAAGCTCACCCGAAAGTGCTGCGGCCCCACATTTCAGATTTTTTCCGGTGATGATGCCCTGGTATATGATATCATGACTGATCCGGATATCCTGGCCTGCGGTGCCATATCCGTGATGTCCAATATCGTTCCCGAATCCATGACACAGATGGTGTCCTTGATCAACCAAAAAAAAACAGAAGCGGCCCACGGCCTTCAAACAGCCCTTAGACCTTTGCTGGACCTGGTGGTGGTGACCACCACCGAAGAGACAGCTTTCGGACCGGTATTGTGCCGGGCCAGAAATCCATTGCCCTTAAAAACCATGATGCAGCTGCTGGGCATGCCTTCGGGCCCCTGCCGCAGGCCCCTGGGCAAAATGACCCGGCAGGGTCTGGACAAGATTGTGGCGGCCCTGCAGCAGGTCCAGGCCAAAAATCCGGAACTCCTGAAACCTGTCGCAGATTTTTTCAGCATTGACATTGACGAGCGGCTTCACAACCGCATCCACCAGAAAGGACTGTGGTATGGGTATGAATAATGCAAAGACCGGTGCAAAGGGCATCCTGAAATTACCCCAAGAAAACGGCACCGTCATCAAAGAGGTCGCGCTGGAAACCGGTCAGACCCTTGTGCTTTCCGATTTTTCCCGAAAAATCAGCCCTGATGCCCATGTGGTCATCATGCAGGCAACCGTGGAAATCAAAGTGGAACCGGACCTGTTTAAAAACGTGCAGCTGTCAGATGTACCCTTTGAACAGATCCGGGAAACCGTGGGGGAAAAGGTTGTATATGAATACCGCCTGGAACGTAACTTTATCATGAGTCATGATAAAGACACCGTGCTGGCATCACTGGTGGAGACCTTCCTGAAAAACATGGGCCAATATATCACCAACCCCGGGTTTGCCCCGAAAGTGGTTTTGAAAAAATACAAAAGCGCTTAGCTGTTAGCCGATAGTACGCAGCAGGGAAACATTTTATTTGTTTTCGGGTGCCCGTGGCAGGAGAACTTTGCTGCCTGCCAC
>JAIVHE010000121.1 GCA_020201255.1 Desulfobacteraceae bacterium | reverse complement strand
TCCGGGTCCATGGACAGCAGGGTGCCGATGCCGTTGCAGTCCGGGCACATGCCCAGAGGCGAATTGAATGAAAAGATCTGGGGAGACAGCTCCGGGTAGGCGACACCGCAGCAGGAACGGGCCTCGCTCATTTTGATATCCTCTCTGCCCAGGATGTGCACGATGATCTGGCCGCCCCCCAGCTTCAGGGCGGTTTCCACCGAATCGGTGAGCCGCTCTTCAAAAGCGCCTTCCGCTTTTATGACCAGCCGATCCACCACCACGTCAATGTGGTGTTTTTTGTTTTTTGCCAGGGTCTGGACATTTTCCAGGTCCTGGACCACCCCGTCCACCCGGACCCTTGCATATCCCTGTTTTTTCAATTCCTCCAGCCGCTCCCTGTGCTCTCCTTTGCGGTTCTCCACGATAGGTGCCAGGATCAGGATTTTGGAACCGGCAGGCAGGGCCATGATCTGGGACACCATGCCCTGGGCGTGTCCCCGTCCCACTTTTTTGCCGCAGTGAAAACAATACTGGGTTCCCACCCGGGCAAACAGCACCCGGAGGTAATCGTAAATTTCCGTAATCGTACCCACGGTGGACCGGGGATTTTTGCTGGCCGCTTTCTGCTCGATGGCAATGGTGGGGGACAGGCCCCGGATAGTGTCATACCGGGGTTTTTCCATCTGTCCGATGAACTGCCGGGCATAGGAGGACAAGGACTCCACATACCGGCGCTGGCCCTCGGCAAAGATCGTATCAAAGGCCAGGCTGGATTTGCCGGACCCGGACACCCCGGTGAACACCACCAGCTGTTTTTTGGGAATCTCCACCTCAATATTTTTGAGGTTGTGCTCTCTGGCTCCTTTGACGATGATCCGGTCCAGCTCTCTGGCATGGGGAAGGTCTGGTATTGTTTCAGCAGATGACGGTGTATCACCTTTCAGGTGCAGGTTTTTTCTCTGTGCGCCCATATATTAACATCCTTTGGGGATTATGTTTGTAAAATACCCCAAGATGATAAGCACGGCAGCCAAAATGTAAAGATTGCCCTGATGCCATGTCATGGGCAATCTTGTTCAATGGAACGGTGTTCGCTTATCCCCACCCGGGCAGCTTGAAAGACATGGTGACCTCCCCGGTCTCTTTGTTGATCCTGACCATTTTTTCCCGGGCAGCAGCTTGTTCTATTTTCTGGCCGGTGGCCATTTCCATGAGGCCCGATATAAAGGACATGCCCGAATTCAGCACGGTTTCAATGCGCTCCGGAGACTGGCCTTCCAGAAAGTTTTCAGGTTGTTCCGCCTGCCGGGCAGGCACGGCCCCCACCATCGCATCCAGCTCTTCTTTCGCATCATCCTTTTCCCTGCCGTCAAATCCATCAAAAAGCTCCGGATCCCGGGATGGTATGTCGGATACTTCCTGGAAGGTTTCAGATGCTTCCGACACGTTGCGGGCGGCGGCTGTTTCTTCCTGGTTCAATACCCGGGGATTCAGAAAATGGGGGGTATCTTCAGGGATTTCTTCGGGCTCTGCAGAGGTCATGGGCATACCCATCGGATCTTCACCCATCATCTGCCGCAACCGCTCCAGCAGCTCGTTTCTCTTTTCCTGGGAGAATTCCACAGCATCCGGTCCGTCATCAAACACCCCTTTGAACAGATCGGTCTTGATCTGGATACCGGTTAAAATCCGTTCCTCGATGCTGTGTTTGGCCACCAGGTTGATGACATTGACACACCCGCTCTGCTGGCCGATGCGGCTGACCCGGCCGATGCGCTGATTCATTTTTGCCGGATTCCAGGGCAGTTCTATGTTGATCACACAGTCGGCCGCCTGGAGGTTGAGGCCGGTGCCGCCGGCATCGGTGGACAAAAATACCCGGCAGTCCGGATTATTGGTAAATTCATCGATCAGGGCCTGCCGTTTTTTCACCGCCACTTTCCCGGACAGTTCGATAAAGGAAATTTCCATATCAGACAGCTGTCTGGCCACCAGATAGGTCATGGTGGTCCATTCGCTGAAAATCACTATCTTCCGCTGGTTCTGGATCACCAGTTCATCAATGATGCCGGCCAGTTCCGTGAGTTTGGGGGAAATATGGCTTTTTCTATCAATGAGGTAGGTGGAGTCACAGACCATGCGCATGCGCAGCAGCAGCACCTGGATCTTGCGGATATCCATGGGGGTGAGAAATTTTTTCTTCATCAGGGGCAGCAGGGACCGGGCATATCCCCCATGCATTTTCTGCTGTTCATCGGCCAGGTCGATATAATAATTGTTTTCCACCACATCCGGCAGGTCCTTGAGTACGGTCTCCTTTTTGCGGCGTATCACGATATCCTGGAGCCGAATCTTGAGCTTGTCCAGGTTCCGGTATCCGGCAATGCTGGCTTTTTTCTTCTTGGGAATGAGAAAATGGTCTGCAGCAAATTCCCACAGCGGGGTGAGCAGATAGGGGTCCAAAAACTGGACAATGGAATACACATCCTCCAGCTTGTTTTCCAGGGGCGTGCCGGTGAGGACAATCCCGTGCTTTTTGGGGATCTGTTTGACCGCATCCGCGGTTTTGGTGGAAAAGTTCTTGATGCGCTGGGCCTCATCCAGGACAATAATGTCCGGATTGAACCGGGACAGGATGGTCACATCCCGGAGCACCGCCTCATAATTGGTGATCTTGAACAGGCTCTCGTCCCGGTTGTACACGGCTGCACGTTGGGACGGACCGCCTTCCACCACCCGGGCCTGTTCATGGGAAAATTTTTCAATTTCCCGCTTCCACTGCTCTTTGAGGGATGCCAGGGTGACCACCAGAACCTTTGAAAACCCGAAAAGCTCTTTTTTGAGTATACACAGGCCAATGGCCTGGAGGGTTTTTCCCAATCCCATTTCATCACCGATGAGGACCCCGGTTTTATACAGCCCGAACTTCACCCCTTCCTGCTGGAACGGGTATAAATCCATTTTCAGGGGAATCGGCGGCAGGTCCCGGGTGGAAAGCTGTTTGGCCTCCTGTTTCTGCATATGGTCATCCACCCGCTGGAGCAGGCTTTCTCTGATCCGGACCCGTTTGTCCCCCTGTACCTGGTCCATGAGGGACAGGATGTCGGGCAGATCCCGGGTGTATGCACCGGTCTGGTCAAAGTACGGGGCAAACACCGGCACAAGGTCTGCGTGACCTGTGGAAAGCCTTTCTGAAAACAGGCCTGGCGCATTTTTCCTTGAATCCCAGAAAATATCCACAAAAGCAAACTGCTCTTTTTGAATCCGCTGGTCAAACCCTTTGCTTTTTTTCAGGCGGTCATGAACAAACAGCATGTGTTTGCAGGTACCCAGCCCATTGGTCATGTAATCCGGGCAGGTGCAGTGCCCCGCACCCTTTAGCGGATCATGCAGGCATACCTGGTACTGGCGTTTCAACTGATTTTCCACCAGATGATCCCCTTTATACGTGTCTCCGGGGATCAGGACGAATTTTTCAGACCCGGCCCTTTTTTTCCGGTCTGCCAGGGCCTGTTCCCGAATTTCTTCCCGGGACAGATACGG
>JAIVHE010000120.1 GCA_020201255.1 Desulfobacteraceae bacterium | reverse complement strand
CCCTTTGAAGCCCTGAATGAAAACGGGGAATACCAGGGGATTCTTGCTGATTTTTATGATCTCGTGGGCAAAAAAACAGGGGTTCCGATCCAGGCGGTCAAAACAGATTCCCCGGATGATGCCCGCAACCATATCAAAACCGGTGCATGCGATATGATATCCATAGTGACCCCAAACGATATTGATTCAGAGCTGATAACCGCCACCACCCCCTATATTGCATATCCTCTTGTCATTGCAACCGACAGCAAGGCCCTGTATATAAACACCATTGAAACCATTGCGGAAAAATCCATCGGCATCAGCAAAACCGCCCCGTTTTTCCATGATATGACAACCCGGTATCCTGATATCAATTTCATCCCGGTTGATACGGTTGAAAAAGGGCTTGCCGGCGTGCAGAACGGAACCCTGTTCGCCTTGGTGGATACTGCCCCGAAAATCGGTTTCCATATACAGGAACATCAAATGGTTGATCTGAAGATATCCGGAGAAATGCCGTACCAGATTATGTTCCAGGCAGGTATCTCCAAAAACGAACCCCTGCTGACCGGCATTTTTGAAAAAGCCATTCATTCTGTGACCGATGAAGAGAAAAAACGCATATTTCAAACCTGGATGACCCTGAAATATGAGCGGGGATTCGACTACAGCCTGCTATGGAAAATCCTGCTGGTCCTGGGAATCATCGGTTTTTTTGTCATGTACCGCCATATATCGGTTTCCCGGTATAATACCCGGCTGGCCGGACTGAACCGGGAACTGAAGGCAGCCAACAAAAAACTGGAAACCATATCCTATCTTGACGGACTCACCGGTATTCCCAACCGGAGAAAATTTGACACGGTGCTGGAAGATGAATGGAAACGGTGTGAAAGAACCGGGCAGGTGTTGACCCTGATGATGCTGGATATCGATTATTTCAAACCCTTTAACGACCGGTACGGCCATCTTGAAGGCGACGACTGCCTGAAAGAAGTGGCAAAAACCATCGAAGGATTACCCGGTCGGCCCGGCGATTTTGTGGGAAGATATGGCGGAGAAGAGTTTGCCATTGTACTTCCGGGTACAGATGAAGCCGGGGCCAAACAGCTTGCCCAAAAAATATTGACCCGTATACAGGAGCTACAGATTCCAAACAAAGGCTCTGAGGTATCCCCCTATTTAACCGTGAGCATCGGCGGCATCTCAGCGCTGCCGAACCGGGCCATTCCCGGCACCTGGTTTCTGAACAAAGCCGACCAGCTGCTCTACGAGGCAAAGCAGGGCGGAAGAAACCAGTACCGGCTTGAAAAAGTGTAACACAAAACAGATGTGCCTGATTGTTTTTGCCTACAACATCCATCCGGCATATCCCCTGGTTATCGGTGCCAACAGGGATGAATTCTTTGAAAGGCCCACATCCCCCCTGTCCTGGTGGAAAGACCATCCCCATGTACTGGCCGGACGGGATCTGCAGGCCGGCGGAACATGGATGGGCATCACAAACACAGGTCGATTTGCCGCCATTACCAATTTTCGTGATCCATCCAGGGTAAAGCCCAAAGCCCCTTCCAGGGGGGCACTGGTGGGTAATTTTCTGTATTCAGACACCCCTGCACAAACATATCTGGAACAGGTCCGGCAATCGGCTGAAGCATACAATGGTTTCAACCTGATCGTGAAGGACGGCTCCGGGCTCTTTTACTATGGCAATTACCAGGACCGCATCCAGCGACTTTGTGCCGGGGTGTACGGCCTGAGCAACCACCTGCTGGACACGGACTGGCCCAAGGTGAAAAAAGCCAGAAAAGGGCTCACCTTTCTCATGGAACAGGACCCGGTGAATGAAGAGGCGGTTTTTACCCTCCTGGCGGACCGGCAGCCGGCACCGGACCACCTGCTTCCGGATACCGGCATCGGCCTGGCGTGGGAGCGTTTGTTGTCATCTGTTTTCATCCATTCCAAAACCTACGGCACCCGTTCATCTTCGGTGATCCTCATAGAAAAAAACAAACAGATACGGTTTACCGAACGTACCTTTGACATTTTCGGGTACTGCGGCCGGATATCTGAAACCGTCATTCTTTGAAAAATCAATTGGAACCACCTGTATCCTGGGTTTTCTCCAATGCATGGACATGGGTGACAGGGATGGCATAGGTGATACCGGTGGGGTCTTTTAACACATGCTCTTTTTTGCCTTTGACAAAAACCATATTGATTACCCCCACCACCTCGCCTGTGGCGATTCTGTATACCGGACTGCCGCTGTTTCCCGGCCTTGAAAATCGATCATCCCGCCTCCCCTGACTGTAAATATTTCATGGTAATTGTCTTATGTTGTAGTATACTTTTTTCAAAGAGGCAATGACGGTAAACACCCCGCAACCCCAAAACCCCAAAAGAAGCCCCACAGGTAGATGAATGCAAAACAAAATAAAAGATATCGAAATCCGTTGGGCAAAACAACTGCAAAAAGAACATCACAGAATCTGTTACCAACAAAGCGTTTCACTTCCCACGCCGGTAATCAGCATCGTTGCCGGTAAAAACCGATTGGGATATTGGACCGCGGACAATCAAACAATTTCCATTTCCAGACATTTGATAGAAAACAACCCCTGGGAGTTCGTTCTGGAAATATTGAAACATGAAACGGCCCATCAATATGTGAGTGAATACTTTGCTAATGCAGACTGTCATGGGAAAAGTTTCAAAACTGCCTGTGACATATTGGGGGTGCACCCGGCTTTTGCGGGAAGTGGCTGCCATCAAAAGGAACATTTGGCGGCTTTCATGGGCACCTTGCCGGAAAAGGCACAAACCATGTTGCAGCGGGTGGAAAAATTGCTGGCATTGGGGCAGTCAACCAATGAATCGGAGGCTCGGGCCGCATCCAGGAAAGCCAACTATTTGCTGAACAAATACAATCTAGACCGGATTGCCAAAGATGAAACCGATTCTTCAGATATCAAATATTTGTATCTTCGGACCAGCAAAAAACGCATGGAAACCATTGAAAAACTGATCCTGGGTTTTTTGGAAAAATTCTATTTTGTCAATTGTGTGGCCGCAACCATCTATGATGCCGAAACCGATGAAGAATATAAGGCCGGGGTCCTGATAGGCAAGCAGGAAACACTGGTAGTCGCTGAATATGTTTACCGGTTTCTTTTGAATACATCCAAAGCGTTGTGGAAGGATTTCCGGAAAACACATTCCGGCCAGCGGACCGGGAAGGTGGCGTTTGATTCAGGATTCATGCAAGGCATCAGAACCAACCATGAAATGATGTTCAAAGAAAATAATGATGCCGAAAACAATGGAGATACGTCCCTGCCGGTTGCTGCAGTCAAAGCGTTGCGTGTCAAATGCCATGCTGAAAATAACTTTGAAACAACGCGGTTGTTTCCCCGGTTAAGAAAAGAACGTTCATCCTTCCGAATGGATAAAAACGCCTTCCTCCAGGGCATGGAACAGGGAAACATGGCAGAGCGGGCAAACCAGCCCGCACTCATGGCAAACACCATGCCGGATACCGGATTCTGCTGTGAACACAGATACACCACCAGGGGCACATTGAACTGCGGCCTGATCCGGCGGGCCACCGCATCAGGGAACACCCCGGCCGTCATGCCGGTATCGGCGTTGGGAGCCACCGTGTTCACCTGGATGCCGTACCGCGCCACCTCAAGCTTCAGGGTGTTCATCAGCCCGATGACCCCCATTTTGGCAGCCCCGTAATTGGACTGGCCGAAATTACCGTACATGCCGGATGTCGAGGCGGTGAACACCACCCGGCCGTACTGCTGCTGCTTCATCTGCCGCACCGCCGGCTGGGTAACGCAGAATGCACCTTTGAGATGGACATTGATCACCGCATCCCATTCCTGTTCCGTCATTTTCATGAAGGTCCGGTCCCGCAGTATCCCGGCATTGTTCACCAGGATGTCCAGGCGGCCGAACCAGTCCACCGCTTTTTGCACAATCTTTTGCCCGCCCGCCATGGTGGCCACGGATGTGTGACTCGCCGCAGCCTGTCCCCCGGCATCCCGGATCTCATCCACCACTGCATCGGCACAGAACTGCCCGTCCTGTGTAGGACCGATATCGTTGACAACCACCGCGGCCCCCCGCCGGGCCAGTTCCAGGGCATAGGCCCGGCCAATGCCGGCCCCGGCACCGGTCACCACTGCCACCCGGCCTTGAAAATCGATCATCCTGCCTCCCTGGCTGTAAATATTTCATGGTAATTGTGTCATGTTGTATTATATTTTTTACAAAGAGGCAATGGCGGTAACCACCCCATAAGCCAAAACCCCCAACCCCACAGGAGTCCCCACATGGCTCAGATCCATATTAACCCGGAAAACCAGACCCCGGAAACCATCTACCTGAACGTCACGAACGACGGTTTTGATTTTTCTACCGCCAAACAGATGGCCAAAGACATGGCTTTTGAAAAATGCGATGCTCCCATGATCCTGTCTTGGAAAAACAATACAACCGGCGAATCCTATCCCGACTATGAGTGCGGTGTTTCGGACCGTCCCTTCTGGATACGGTATGCAGAAGGCCGGGGCGCCAACCTGACCATTGATTTCAATGATGGTGATTATGTGTTCATGATTTTGAAGATGTAGACCTTGATTCAGATAACTGCTCTGAAAAAAATGGGTTGACACTGAAAGCAACTGCATTCCTGAAAAGCTGTAATATGAAATTCAGGCGATAAAAATGGAGATAACCAGTCGATAAAAGCAAACAGTTTAAAACAGACGGCCCAGGCCATTTTCAACGCCGGCATTCAGGCGGTCTCGCCGGAAGCCTGTATTGTCAGATATCTGACAATATCCGGCAGCCTGCTGCAGGTGGCGGAAACGGAGTTTGACCTGGATGAGATCAAGCAGATCTTTGTGGTGGGTGCCGGCAAGGCATCAGCCGCTATGGCACATCAGGTGGAAAACATCCTGGGACATCGGATCACTGACGGGCTTATCATTACCAAACA
>JAIVHE010000119.1 GCA_020201255.1 Desulfobacteraceae bacterium | reverse complement strand
CAGCTAACAGCTAACCGCTAACAGCTAAAAGCTAACCGCTTTCCTTCTTTGTTGTGCACGTCAGGGCATGGCTGTTATTGGAAAATCGGTTTTTCTGATCTAATGTCAGTACAGCAAAAAAGGCAAACAGTGCCTGGTACCAGGAATTGTAGATATTAGAGCCGGCCAGTCCGTTTACCAGAAAAACCACAGGCCAGGTTGCCAGGCCGTATTTCCACGGCATGGTATTTTTCAAAGCCGCCCATATACAGGATGCAAACAACCATAAAAAAGATATCAGACCCAGAATGCCGGTACATGACAGCAGCATCAAAAACAGATTATGGGCATGGTACGCCTTTTGGATATCAAACACCTCTCCTGTGGGTGCCACATAAGGCGAAACCACGCCTGATACTGCAAAATCAGCATAGATATCCATATAAGCGGACACTCCGACCCCCAGAAAAAAATGCTCCTGCCACATGGCAACAGATATTTTCCATATGGCGATACGGTCATAAAATGTCCGCAAATTCCACCCTTCAACATATTGCACAGTGATCCAGATACCGGTAACAAGCAAAACCGGCCATAAAATTTTTTCCATCCATCCCATTTTTGTATACCGGGTGCTGAAAACCGCAAAGAATATTCCGAAAAAAGATGCAATAATGGCAGTTCTTATGGTTGTCTGGACCAGAATCACCAAAGCAACCACCCCTAAGGCAAGAAAGAAAATCCACTGCTTTGATTTTTCTGACCTGGCCGTTTGTGCCCAGGCAAGAAAAAAAGGCGCTGCCATGGCGCACAAACCGGCAAACCGAGCAGGTTCCTTGAGTTTACTGGTATACCGCTCAACAGACCGTCCAAACAGATCAAAGCCCGCTCCATAAGCCATTATTGTATTCATACCGGCAAATAAAATCCCTGCGGCCAGTCCCCATACAAAATATTTGCCGATCGGTCTTCTGGTGGAAAGGTCCAGTAAGGCGCAGGCAAAAAGTAAAAACCGGATAAAGACGATATCATGCCCTGCGCCTTTGGTCCCGGCTCCGTTAATGGCAAGGCTGGCAACGATGCAAAAAAACCATGCTGTCCATGCCAGAAAAGCGGAATTTGTAGCAATCCGTGAAAAAGGATTTTCCCGTAATAGAACGGCCCTCACAATCCAGGCCAAACCTGTCAGGGAAATCATGGCTTCAAACCCTGCATTTCCAATTACAATCCCCATGGGAACAGCAGCACCAAGAAACAACATACTATTGTCCAGATATCTGCCCCATTTCATGGTTGTCTCAGTTTTTACACGTTGCATCAAAAATTCCATACACTAATGTTCAGGATGTAGCATTACAGACCCGTCTATACCAGCCGGGGGAAAAAAGCCAGCCCGTTTTTTCAGGAATAATGGTTTCAAGATTTATACCATGGGCAGCTCTCACCCATAGGTACCCCCATTGCATAGAATTCCATCCCCACCCTGCAGAACGAACCAGGGTGGATTGGCGTACTGATGGTGATATCACACAGCATGACAGATGCACCTTGTTGGGATCGTCTCGTTAAAACAGATATTTCCAGATTTTCCAGCCCGGTGATTCTTCCTGATTTTGCCACTGGGGGGTCTGCATCAGGTATTCCGGGTTTTTGCGTTTCAACTCATTGATTCTTGCCTGTCGCTCCTGTTCGATTTTTTCCCATGCAGTGGTGGACCGGTCAAACACCTGTTTGTTGATACCGGCGGCAATGCGGGCCACTTTGTCAATGAGTTCGTCACTGTCTTTGGATTGTTCAAAAAAGGTCATGTACTGTTTGTTTTTCATGTCATAGACCGTGGCATCAATACTGAACGATCCTGCCAGTCTGGTGATGCTGCCGGTCAGCACAAGATTGCTGCTGGTCTGGTCAGCCACCTGATGAATGACCTGGTTTTTGTCTGCCCCGGTAAGATTTTGTAAAACAGCAGCTATCTGGCGCCTGGGGATCACCCGGACACGATCCGGCCAGGCCAGGCGGGAATGCAGCATATGCACCACACCCTGCTGTATATGGGAAACATCTTCCGATGCGTGGATGGTAAAGGGCAGTACCGCAACGGTTGCAGGAAGCTGCACTCCGGTGTCCGGGGTGGCTGCCCGGGCCACGGATGAAAACGGGGCATCATGTTTTACAATAGTACAGGGCAGGGCAACGGTAAGTATCAAAAAACAAAGAACCGGAAAAACTTTCTTACAATATGTCATGTCATTTCTCCTGATGGAGTCTGGATTGCAATATAGGGGTAAGGGTTTTGGGGTCCGCCTTGCCCCGGGTTTTTTTCATGATCTGTCCCATGAAAAAGCTGAACAATTTGGTTTTGCCGCTTCGAAAAGCCGCCACTTCATCCGGATTTTCCACCAGGACTGCATCCACCAGGGTTTGAAGCGCTGCAATGTCAGAGACCTGTTCCAGGCCCTTTTGCTGCACAATGGTCCCTGGATCGGCACCGGTCTGTGCCATTTCTTCAAACACGGTTTTTGCCACTGCGGCAGTGATTTTTTGGGACTCCAGCAGGCCCATGAGGGCGGCAAAATCATTCGCCGATACCGGAGATCTGGTGATATCCAGGCCCCGGGCATTGAGCAGACCCAGCAGGGTGGTGGTAATCCAGTTGGCTGCCTGTTTGACATTGGACAGATCCGCCACAGTGGTTTCAAAAAAATTTGCCAGATGGATGTCTGCGGTCAATATCTGTGCATCATATTCAGACAACTGGTATCGGGACATGAACCGGGCCTTTTTGGCTTCCGGCAGTTCCGGCATCTGGTCTGCCACCTGCTGTATCCAGTGCTGGTCCACGATGAGAGGAACCAGGTCCGGATCCGGGAAATACCGGTAATCATGGGCTTGTTCCTTGCCCCGCATGGACATGGTTCTGTTTTTGGCAGGATCCCACAGCCGGGTTTCCTGGATAACGGCATCGCCTTGTTCCAGTACATGGGTCTGGCGCTCTATTTCATACTGGATGGCTTTTTCCACATGGCGGAAGGAGTTCAAGTTTTTCAGCTCGGTTCTGGTACCAAAGGCTTGTTGCCCTGCCGGCCGAAGGGAAATATTGGCATCACACCGGAAGCTGCCTTCTTCCATGTTGCCGTCACACACATCGATATATTTGAGGATGGCATGCAGTTTGCGCAAATAAGCCCCTGCTTCGGCCGGGGTCCGGATATCGGGTTCACTGACGATTTCAATCAACGGGACTCCTGTGCGGTTCAAGTCCACCAGGCTTTTTCCCCGGGCAGGGTCATGGATCAGCTTGCCCGCATCTTCTTCCATGTGGATTCGGGTGATGCCGATGGTTTTTTCTCCGGTCCGGTCGGTTGCAATGTCCAGATGGCCGTGCTCGGCAATGGGGGCCGCATACTGGGAGATCTGGTATCCCTTGGGCAAATCCGGGTAAAAATAGTTTTTCCGGTCAAACCGGCTTTCTTCGGCTATGGTGCAATGGGTGGCCAAAGCCGCTCTGATGGCAAAGGTCACCGCCTTTTTGTTCAATACCGGCAAAACCCCGGGC
>JAIVHE010000306.1 GCA_020201255.1 Desulfobacteraceae bacterium | reverse complement strand
GTCTCAAGCCGATTGGTCAGAAAAAATTATCAGGAGCATTTAGCAACGTTTTACCAGAAGCCGGTCCTCTGGACCCGGGCATATTGCTTATTGTCCTCCGGGGGTGCTCCGATAGATGTGATCAAACAGTACATCCAGAACCAGGGACAATAAGCAATGCCGCCTATCCATCCCCCACAAAGCCTGCGGCTATGGAAGGGGAATTCCGGCGGGGAATGTTAAATAATCCATGCAAATGTATATTAGAGCGATGCTATCCTCAGGAGCAGATTATGATATGTTTATGGCTGGTTAAAATAGTTGTAAATTATAGAAGAAACTTTTTGTGTATCGCTGTCTGCGCTTTTGTGTTTGCGATCGGTTGCGGTCATCCAGTGTTCTATCAGCCGCGCCCCTATAGTGCTGAACAAATTACGGTATTCAAGGAACAACCTGGTGCTGTTGAACTGACTTATGAAACGAGTCAAGGCGTGCAGACAGCATTTTACCTGCCGGGAAAAGCAAACCTGGGAAGGATGCCGGATCAGATATGGGTGATTTTTTCAGGTGTCAGTTCCCTTGCTTTGGACTGGTTGCCGTGGCTCGGTGATTCGCCGGATGACCGGATGGGTTTTTATCTCATCGATTATCCAGGGTATGGAAATTCAGATGGTGTGGCCAGGGCTAAACGAATACTGGAATCCTCCAACAAGGCATTGGCTGCTTTATCAGCTTGGCTGAAAGTAGACAGATCTTTGGTGGAGAGGAATATGGGGATTCTGGGGCATTCCCTTGGGACAGGCACGGCATTGCAATTCAGCGTGGAAACAGGTGCAAAAAAGATCATTCTTGTCTCTCCGTTCACGGATTTTAAAGATCTGGTCCGTTACAGATACGGCAGATTCACAGGTGGCTTCCTTAATCTTATCAATCCGGAAGTTTATGCCAATCGGGAGCGATTGGATGAGTTGGCAGCTAAGCCTGATCCACCGGAAATCATAATTTTTCACGGCGATAAGGACATGGTTATTCCGGTTGAAATGGGGCGCGAACTGGCAGGACGCCATCCATCTATTACAACTTATAAGGAGTTGGAGAATTTCGGGCACAGGGATTTTTTTTCCACCCACATGGGCAAGATTTTCAAGGCCATGGCACCTGAGATAAAATGAGCCGTTTGCTCAGTCCAAAGTCATTCTTTCATACGCTTGTTTCGTTTGGCAAAGGTGAGAAATCCTGAAAGATCTGCCAGCATACGTCTCCAGGAGTCCGGTGATTTCCAGATCATTGATAGATACCCCAAAAGAACCGGAAACCTCATGAAATGGGTTCTGTAGAAATCGATGAACAGTTCGTCCAGGCGCTCTATGGTCATCTGCCTCGGAATAAAGCTAAAATTCATGCAGTCCATCTTTTCCCAATCTTCCTCAAATGTGCCCATTAGGGAGCCGGAGGATTTGATATCCTCATAGACCGGCGAGCCCGGAAACGGTGTGAACTTGGCCAGGTTTATGTCATCAACGGGCAGGGAAAAGACATAGTCCCGGCTCTTACGGATACTGGCCTCGGTTTCGCCTGGTAAACCCATCATGAGAAGGGCTTTTATCCTTATGCCTGTTTTTTGAATCATCATCACCTTATGCCTGAGCATCTCAAGATCCGGATTTTGCCTGTGCCGGGCAAGAAGATCCGGATCCCCGGTTTCGATTCCTAAACTGATCATCCAGCACCCGGCTGCCTTCATTAGCCTGAGCAGATCCGGATCAAGATGTTCGGCTCTTGCTGCACAATTGAACGTTATATTGAGACCGCGGTTTATAATTTTCCGGCATAATGCAGCGACACGTTCCCGGTGAAAGGTGAACTGGTCGTCATAGAAATTGATATGCCGGATATTGAAGGTTTTGTGAAGGTATTCCATATGAGCAAACAGGTATTCAGCGGAATTATATCTGAAAGACCGCCTGAAAACAGAGCGATCGCAGTATGAACAGGTATAGGGGCAGCCCCGTGAGGAAATACAGCTGGCATTTGGCACTCTGGGGTAATTGAAAATAGGGAGTTTATAGGCATGAGGGTATCCGGCGAGTTTGTCGTAAGCCGGAAATGGCAGGGTATCCAGATTGAGCAATTTTTTCCTGAACCCCGTAAACACAATCTTTCCACTGGAACTTCGGTATACCAGCCCCGGTATCTGGCCAACCTTGGCCGTATCTACTGTCAGCAGTTCCGTCAAGGCTGTTTCGCCTTCTCCTACAATAAGATAGTCGATGGGCTCAAATGCCTCCATGAGTGATTCTCTGAGTGCCGAAACATGGGGGCCGCCGAAAACTATGCGGATATCAGGATTCTCTGCCTTGACAAGAGCGGCAATGCGCAGGCCGTCCAAAAAACTTGAGGTGGTACAGGAGAATCCGACAAATCCCGGAACCTGGGTCCGGATATAATCCAAGATCAGGGCCTCTGAGGCAGGGTGACAGTAGCAGTCGATAATATGGCTGGGTATCCTTTCCCGATCCAGCACGGCCGCCAGGCTGGCAAGACCTAAAGGAGGCATGATATTCGCCATTCTGGAGACATCACCCCGGGCTTTGTCTGCAGCATAGCCCAGCGGATGGATTAGTAGAATCTTATTTGATGGCATTGTGGTTTACCTGAATGTTTTCGGCATTAAAGTCAAAAAAAGTTTTTTTATTATTTCGGTTTCTTTTGGGTGTAGTCTTTAGAATCATGTCCCAGAGAAGTCCTTTGAATCCAAAAGCCTGAAGGGCTTTCATGCGCATCTGGCCCATTTTTGGTGGAAAAAATCTGTCTTTTTTTCTGAAAAAGGCAGTTTCGATTTGTTGGTCCATGGTTCCCTTGTCAACATCTGGAGATATATAGTATCGTGGTTTTAGCAGGCTGTCTTTTGCATCGATAATGCCCTGTTTTCTCGCAATATTGGCAATGCCTGTCTTTGGAAGTATCCGGATGCCGGAAAAGGCAAAAACAACGGTCTGCCTGAGCATGGCTATATTGGCCAGACTTTCGTTTATGGTATCAGCATTTTCACCGGGACCGCCGAACATGAAAAAATGGGCGCAGGGAATCTCCGCTTTTCTGCACGATTCGTTGCATGTAATGATCCGACTGAATTCAAAAGCTTTGTTGATTCCGGCCAAGGTAGTGTCACAGGCCGCATCAGACCCCACTTCCATGGCGTAGAGACCGGAGCGCTTTAGCAATGCCAAGTCGTCCTGAGCAATGATGTCCGGCCTAAAATACGCTGCCCAGCGCATCCCAAGGTTTTTTCGAACCAGGGCCTCAGCAACCTCCAGGTAGTGTCCGTTAGGGTCATTGAATATGGAATCTGTAAAAAAGAAGGAGTTGACGGAAAAATCAGTTTTCAGCCTTTCCAGGTTGTCAGCAACAAATTCAGGATCCTGGTACCTGAAGATTTTTCCCTCGATCAGCGGATAGGAGCAATAATTGCAACCAAAGGGACAGCCCCGTTTGGTTTGATAGTTGACCATGCCGCTCCTGTCTATGTAATAATCAACCAGGGCTTTGTCCCATGATGGGCTGCAGAAGTCTTTAGGTCCCATTGGTCGGAGCAGTGGGCCTGTGATCTTCGGTGGATTTTCTCCACGTGTAATCATTTCAATCAAGTTGTTGAAAGCGGTCTCTCCTTCTCCAACTACCCCGAAGTCTGCCTGGCAATAGTCAAGGATAATTTCCGGCATAATGGAAAAAGCAGGACCTCCGAGTACCACGGGCACATTGCAGATATGGCGTATCCGGTCCACCAGTTTCTTGAGCCCGGCCAAGTACCAGTTGTTCCCGGGTGAGAGAGAATCCACATCATCGATATTCCGGACGGAAATCCCTACAATATCCGGGACAAAAGAGGTTATGGTTTTTGCCAGGGAGAAGACATCCCTTTGCCTGTCATATAGCAGGTCAAACTGCCGGGTCTTATGACCCTGATGTTTGAGGGCGGCATCGATCAAAGCGATGCCCAGCGGATAGACCGGCATGGGTTCGATATTGGTGTTGGCGGAGATCAGCAGGATGCGGCTCATATCAAACCATCGCTTTTTTAAATCTGCGGTTTTTCCCGGGATTATAACGTCTATACGTGCCGTCTAAAATTTCTTGTTTGATGACTTTAAAAAATAATTCTCCCATCTTGGTCTGGTAACCGCCTTCTGCGTAGAAAGTATCCCAGGCCCAATTGTATAAGTATTCAAGTTTTTCCGGTGTCATGTTCTTGGGCTGAAACACGGCCTTTCCACAGGTGTAATCCAGCCAGTTATTGGACAGTATTCTGCCTTGTTTCGTAAATTGTTTCCGAATGGGGGATTTGGGAAATGGGGTGAGTATGGTAAATTCCGCCATATCCAGCTTGATCCGGGTCAGAAACTCCACAAGATTGCGGATATTGGTTTCATCATGGTCATCCGTGCCTAAAAGGATGGTGCCCTCCACCCCGATACCGTGGTCATGAAGTCGTTGTATTCTGTTTTTTATGGTTTCCGAAGTGTCGAAGACTGCCTGGTATACATACCAGCATCCGGCTTCTGCTGCCAGCTTCAGAACCAGGTCATTATCCATGAGGGGGTGGGAGACCCATTTTTTTTTCAAAGGCTTCATGGCCGTAAAAAGTTCAATCAGCCAGTCCTTGTCATGGGCCAGGGAGTTGTCCACAACAAAGAGACGGTTGTTGGGAATAGCCTCCATCTCTTCTATGACCTTCTTAACAGGCCTGGGCCGAAACTGTCGCCCGCCAAGGAAGCCGTTGCAGCAGGGAAAACAGTTGAACCGGCAGCCCCTGGAGGCATGGACCAGATCCAGCATCTGGGTACCTCTGTAATTATAATGGTCATGATTCAGAATCTGACGTCTGGCAGTTCCCACAAGACTGATATCTGGAAAATTGTTCATATAATTATATGTCGGCTGGAGACGCCCCCGGGTAAAATCTTTGAGAACCTGCTCCATGCGGCCTTCCGCCTCTCCCAAAAACACGGAATCTGCATGGGCAGCCACCTCGTCTGCATGGAGCATAACAGCAATGCCGCCGAACAGCACAGGCTTTCCCATGGACCTGTAGTGGTCGGCAATATCAAAGGCCCTGGGAAGCTGGCAGGTGAGCATGACCGAAATGCAGATCAAATCTGCCAAAGCATCTGTTTCAAACGGCTGGACATTTTCATCGATGAACGTGATTTCAATTCCATCAGGCAGGGTGGCTGCAAAAACAACCGGACCATGGGGCGGCAGATGGAATTCAGTCTGTTTTTCAAGTTTGGGCCAGCTGGGATATACGAGTTGCAGTTTCATTTTTTTTCCTTGAATGGGGTTTTGTCATAAAGTTTTGCTGCAAGGCCTTGCATTGTTTGTATGTGACTTTCATTACAAAGGAAGTGCAGCGGTTCCCGGGTGCTTTGTGTGATGGTCGGCATATTTTCCTTTTCAGAAAGATCCCGGACAGGATGATCTGAATCCAGGGCTTGAAGAACCAGGAACAAGGCGCCGGGTTCTGGGCTTTTTTGCTGTGTTCCGGTGCTAGAGCCACAATTGCATACCCCGCAGACAACCATTGGATAACGCCCTGAAATAAGGTTGTCCATTGCCATTGACAAGGCGTTAAAGCCAAGACCCTGTTCATCTTCGATCATGAGCGTTTCACCGGTCAGGCCGTGGTAAATGGCGGCTTCACCCAGGAAGCAGGAGGGCAGGGTATAAGCAAACAATGCCGGGCTGGGCAGGATGCCTTTTTCACCGGACAGGGTGGCCTGGTAAAGAAAATCTGTTTCCAGACTGCCGGTCCGGGAGCCTGCAATCATGGCAATATTTCGTTTTTTTCGCTTGGGGTATTTTTTGGTGTTTACGCTGTCTTTCAGGTCCATACCGGCATGGGCCATGGCAAAGGCAATGGCGGAAAAGCCCAGTTTTGAAAACTGATCCATCCGCCCAAAAGGCTTGTATGGAGTACCCAAAACAGACAGGGCAGATAAGCTGGGAAACATTCCGGGGCTGTCCTTAAACTTTTGGATATGGCCAGGGTAGCCCATAAATCCAGGTAGTACCCACCCCATGCCCCTGATGATCGCTGCAGCTCCTTTCATGGAGCATCCTTTAAAATAAGGGCAGCATTAATTCCGCCGAATCCCGAGTTGATTGTCAGGACATGCTCTGCATCAAATTCTCTGGTCAGGGAGCTGAAAATTTCTTCTGCACCGGTATCTTGTTCCTGTAAACCGATAGTTCCAGGGATAGATCCTTTATTGAGCATTTTGATGCACAAAGCTGCTTCAATGGCGCCGGCTGCGCCCAGGGTGTGGCCGATTGCCCCTTTTATGGAGTTGGCCATGACAGATTGCGGTGAAAACAAGGCCCGGATGGCAGCAAGTTCCATGGCATCGTTATACAGGGTTCCAGTCCCGTGGCAGCTGATGATTCTGATTCTGTCCATCAACAGGTTGGCAGACCTGCACGCTTTTTCAATGGCAGATTTCAGCCCTGCCCCATCTCTGGCTGGTGCCGTCAAGTGGGCGGCATCTCCGGCTATGCCCCATCCGATTATTTCCGCCAATGGGGTTTTGTTTGTCTGATTGAGCTCTTTTTCACTTGCCAGCACCAGGAGTGCCCCGCCCTCCCCAAGCGTCAGTCCTGTCCTGTGGATATCAAACGGTCTGGCCGGGTCCGGAGACATCGCGCCGATGGCGGAAAATCCGGAGAACACAAACTCACTGACCAAATCTACACCAATAATGATCACCGTGTGTTCACGTCCGTCTCTGATCATTTGAGCCCCTTTTGCCAATGCAACAGTGGACGAGGCGCAGGCAGCAGAGATGTTGAATCCAGAGCGGTACAGATGAAGCTTTTTTGAGATAATGCCGGGAAGGTCCGACACCATCAGCCCACGGGGAAGAGGGATCTTTCGGTCATGGCAGTCTTCTAAGAGTTCAATTGCCCCTTTGGTGGAGGCGGTTATCAGCAGGGCATCCGGCGCTGTGGTGCCGATATCCCGGACAAGCCGGTCGACCAGGGTCAGAATCCGAGGCTGGTTGACAGGGCAGGCCTTTTCTTTTTCAAAAGAAAGATCGGCAATCATGCCGGCATGTTTGCTGATATAACGGGACGTATCAAATCGGGTGACTCTGGACAGGCTTGTCCGACCTGCCACAAGGCTATGGAATAGTTCATCCAGGCCGAATCCGAAGGCTGTGGCCACCGTGGTTTTTGTGATGAAAACCCGGCTCATGCCACCTGTCCCGCCTTCCATCGGTCACAGAACGCCTTGTAGAACGGTGGCTGGGTTAAAAAAAGTTCGTATTCCATATTGAGCATCATCTGGATAATATAACCGGTCGCTGCGATCCGGCCTTTGATATCTCTGATGACATACTCGCTGTTGATCCTTGCCGCATCCGAATAGTGGAGCATACCCTCGATTTGAATATTGTCTTTAAACCGCAAGGGCCGGAGATAATCCACATGCGCCGTTTTAATCGGGGCCAGGATTCCCTGGTTATAAAAATCCATATACCCGATATCATATCTGCTGCCCATGGCCACCCGGACATCTTCAAAAAAGCCTATGTAATGGCCGTGCCAGACAATGGTCAGCATGTCCACCTCTTGAAAACGGATATTACGTGTCACGCTTCCCCTCAGGGGCGGCGGATCGTCAGGGTTGGATTTGAAATAGCTTTTTTTCATTGATCTGCAGTCCTCTTTATACCTGGTAATGACTTTTTTTCTCGTCCATGGCAGCCAAGTGTTCCGCCATAATCTGCTTGACTCTCTTTTTCAGGGCCAAATGTTTCGGCTCTCCTTGTATCTGACTGGGAAAAACAGGATGCAGGACCTGTAACCGTATTCTGGCCGGGGCCATATAGGGGCGGTCCGGGGGAAGGAGATCTTCTGTACCCGTCAGGCAGATTGGTATTATGGGGGTATTGGTTTCAACAGCCAATTTAAAGGCACCGGAAAAGAACCGGGTCATCTCATGGGTTTTGCTTCTATGACCTTCTGGAAAAAATAAAATAAACCCTTTTTCTGCAAGGGTTTGCCGTGAACGGGTCAGAGATTTTTCCCAGTCATATTTTTCAATATTGAGATATCCTGCCATGCGCATGAATATATTATAGATCGGAATACCAAAGGGCCAGTCCCTGACAGCAAAGCAGATGTTGAATTCAGGAAGCATATTCATGCAATATGTGTCGAAAAATGACCTGTGGTTGACCACGATGATACCAGGAGTTTCAAACCGGGATGGATGGTAGTTAATTGTTTCAAATGTAACGAACAGCCGGGTGAAAAACTGCCAGACCCGTCCGTATACCCAGATGCACCAGCGAGTTATCCATGCAGTGTTCCGGCCTTTTCCCAACCTCATCACCCCGAAGGCAAATGGAAAGAGGAACAGGCCGACAAAAGTCCATAAAAAAATGACCAGACCCAGGAGCAGGTTCATACTTATAATGATCAGCCAGTGAGATGCTCTGTTCTGAATACGGTTCTCATAATAGGAAGTATTCATCACGTTCCTTTTTCAAAGTTCAGGACAATGGATGCATTGGTACCACCGAATCCGAATGAATTGGACAATGCACGTTTGATCCGACCTTCTCTTGGCTCTGCAAATACATTAATAGGGGGGCAGTTATCGCTGAGACACGTGAAATTGAGATTGGGGGCCAGGAATCCGTGTCTCGCCATGAGAGCAGTATAGATCACCTCACTGGCACCTGACATCCAGCATTCGTGCCCGGTCATTGACTTGGTCGACGACACTGGTGTGTCAGGCCCGAACAGCTTGTGAATAGCTTTGGCTTCTGCCAGGTCTCCAGAATTTGTGGATGTGGCATGGGCATTGATGTAATCAATGTCTCCTGCATCCAGGCCTGCATCTTTCAATGCATTTTCCATGGCCTTGGCCGCTCCTTCAAAGCTGGGGTCCGAGAGTGTCCGCCCGATACCTGATGAAAACCCATATCCCTCTATAATCCCGTAGATCTCTGCCCCTCTGCCCAGCGCATGATCCAGAGATTCGATGACAAGGCAGGCGCCGCCACCGCCAGGCACCAAACCATCCCGGTTTCTATCAAAGGGCCTGGATGCTTTTTCAGGTTCTTGTGTTTTGCGTGAAAAAACATTCAGGGCATCAAAGCTTGCCATGGATGTCCAATGGGTTTCCTGGGCCCCGCCTGCAATAATGATATCCTGCATTCCGCTCCTGATGAGCATCAAGGCCTGGCCAAGTACATGGGCTCCGCTGGCACAGGCGGCACTGATTGTCCAGTTGGCCCCCCGGGTGCCGAACAGCCCTGCCAGATTCATGGTAATGGTAGAGTTCATGGCACGAAAAATATGTCCTGCTCCTATATAATGGGTCTCTTTGTATTTGCGCACAATATCGATGGACTCCACACCGGCACGGATAGTGCTGTCGTTCCCGAATATGATGCCGCATCTATCGCTGTGAAGATTTTTGTCTGCAAGCCCGGCATGGGATATGGCTTTTTTGGCTGCCACTGCCGCATAGATGGCGGGTTCGCACATGGTTCGAAGATGCTTTCGTTTCAGGCCTTCCGCTTTAGGAGAGATATCAGGCAGCCTGGCAGTCAGAGATGATTTGAATCCCTGCCTGGTTCTTTCGGTATTTGATACAATACCGGAAGTCCCTGCCTGGAGGGACCGGGCAACCGTGTGTAGATCCGTTCCCAGACAAGAGACGATACCCAGGCCGGTGATGGCTGCAGATGGATATGTTTGTGATATCAAGTGTGTCGACCCCCCTAACAAATACCACCGTTGATGCCGAGCACCTGACCGGTAATGTAACCGGCTTCAGGCGAGCAAAGGAATGTAACGGCAGCCGCTACCTCTTCAGGTTTTCCCAATCGTCCGGCCGGAACCGTTTTGAGTATCTGATCCTTGGGCAGATCTTTGATCATATCCGTTTCAATGAACCCCGGGGCCACCGCATTGACAGTAATGTTCCGTTTGGCAATTTCCCTGGACAGGGCCATGGTCGCACCTATCAAGCCGGCTTTGGATGCTGAGTAGTTGACCTGTCCGGCCTGCCCCATCTGGCCCGAGGTGGAAGTTATGTTAATTATTCTGCCGCAGCGCTTTGAGAGCATTGTCTTGACTACTGGTTTCGTTACATTGTAAAAACCGGTCAGATTGGTATCCATGACCCGGTGCCAGTTTTCAGACCTCATCCATACCATGAGCATGTCATCGCTTATCCCGGCATTGTTGACAAGGATATCAATTGTGCCTTTGTCTGTAATCACTTTGGAGATTGCAGATTCAGCAGCTGCCTGGTCTGTGACGTCAAAGCCAAGCAGGGCACCGTCCGAACCCGCCGCTTTAACCGCCTCAAGTGTGGTTCTGGCAGCCTCTTCAGAAGATTGGTAATTAATGTAGATAAACCGGCCGGAATCTGCCAGGCTGGTTGCTATGGCGCGGCCGATTCCACGGCTGGCACCGGTGATAAGGGCGATTTGCTGTGTAGGGCTGGAAAAAGATGTCATTATAGCTCCTTAGTATCTGTGTTTTTTGAGTATCAAGGCTGCGTTGATGCCGCCAAAGGCAAAATTGCTTGTCATGACCGTGTCAATTCGGCTGTTGATCAGGCGCGTAACATGGGCAATACTGTTACAATCGCTGCCAATGCGGTTGAGGTTCCGGGTGGGGATAATTATGTTTTTTTCCATCATAAGAAGGCAGAAGATGGCCTCCATTACACCGCTGGCGGCCAGAGTATGCCCGGTATATCCTTTTGTGGCGCTTACTGGTGTATGGTGTTTTCCAAGCATGGCAATGGCACGTGATTCCGCTGCATCCCCCAGGCGGGTGCCTGTGGCATGGGCATTGATATAGTCGATATCCCGGATCGTCATGCCGGCTGATGCAAGTGCACCGGTCATGGCGCTGACCATACCCCGATCCTGGGGGCTTGTCATATGTGCTCCGTCGCAGGTGGTGTGATATCCGATGACTTCACCCAAAATTTTCACATGGCGCTTTTGCGCATGGGCCAGGCTTTCCAGAATCAGTGTGCCGGCGCCTTCCCCCACCACAAGGCCGTCCCGGTTTTCATCAAATGGCATGGGACTGTGGGCGGTCTTCTGCCTGGATGCGGCATTTAGAACATCAAAAACACCTGCGGTTGTTGGGTGCAGCTCATCTGCCCCGCCGCATAACATGATGTCCTGGTATCCGTCTTTAATGGCTTCATATCCCAGTCCAATAGCCTGAGTGGAGGTGGCACAGGCAGAGCAGGGGGATATGACCCGGCCCATGACTCCCAGCATGGATGCCAGATTGGCTGCCACGGAATGATTCATGATTTTCATGAATGCGGTACCTTCAAGTTTTGAGATGCCGCCGGTATTCAAAAAATCATCAAACAGGGTCTGGATGATCTGTCCTGAGCCGGTTGTCGATCCCATGGCCACGCCTGCTCTGCCGGACTGCATGGTCGCAGGTGATATCTGTGCCTGTTCCATGGCATCCATGGCAGAGATGGCTGCCATCACCGCCATGGCGCCCATGGTTCTCCTGTTCCGCCGATTGATTCGTTTGGGTGCATACTCTTTGCATACCCCCGCCAGACTCACCTTTAAATCAGTTATATTGTCCCATTCAGGCATGGAGACAATACCGGTTTTCTGCTGGACAAGATTCTCCCATACTTCATCCCTGTGGATACCTATCGGCGAAATGATGCCCATGCCAGTGATGACAACCCGATTCATCGACTCTCCTTGCAGGTGTTTCGGATCTTGTTCATTAAATAGTTTTCAGGATACAGCTTTGAGCAGAGATTGACACTGGTTGAAATTGCCCCGTGTATCCCGCCAAATCCAATATTTTGTCCGGTCAAAAAGCATGGAATAAAGAAAGTTTTGGGCTGTTTTCTTTATGCCGTAGGCTGAACCCTCAGGTGTCAGTGTATACCTGGCAAAGGTAACCGGAGAATAGGTATCTGCGATCTTGGCATGCATGCAGGCACCGGGAAATGTCTGTTCGATTCTGTCCATGATACGGTCAGCCAGCATGGCTTTGGCCTGTTTATAGGCCTTTTTGCCGGGAATCGTGTAGCTTGCTTTAAGATGGTTCTGATCTGCGGCAGAAAGTGCAGTCAAGGCGGTGACAGCAATATCCTTGTATTCCGGCTGGTCAGGGCTCTGATCAGGCAGAGCACTTAAGAAAATCATCTTGTGGCTTCCGTGTTCATGTTTTTCATAATGGGCATTTATATCCCAGTCATCAAAAATATATGCGTCATTATCCGCCACAGGGCAATGTTTTTTTTTCCATCTCAGGGCTACACCGAACAGACCGGGTGTGTTCACAGGAGTCTGGAGCCGTTTTACATATACCGGCCTGAAACTCTTTGGCGGGCAAAGACCGGGAAGCATTGACGGATGTCCGGAATAGATTATTCTGCCTGCCTTCAGGACCTTGCCAGTGGACAGTTTGACCCCCTGAACCGTCCGGTCCTGTAAATCGATTTGTACAACGCGGCTACCGGTCAGCAAATGTCCTCCCTTGGCTGCAAAGCTCTGGGTCAGTGCCCCGGCAAAGGGGGTTTGCCCCTCATTGATCCGAAAGCTGGAGTTGAGGTACGCATCTGTGATCATAAAATGGGTCATGACCGGGCACTCGCGGCTGGAAAGGCCAATAAGGGGATTGTTGGCATACAGAATACTTTTTAGCTTCCCATGAATGCCGATGGCGTTAAAATAATCGTCAATGGACTGGGTAAATACATGCGAAGGCAAAGGCTTTCCGATTACGCCGGGGTTGTAGAGTTCTATGGTTGAGACAAAGGCTGACATATCTTCAAAATAACGATTAACAGCCTCCGACTGGCTTGGAAAATGAATGATCAGTTTCTGCCTGTAAGCCTGATGCCCTGCGGGGACCTGAAAACAATAATTTGGAAAATAATAGTTTTCAAATCCTGAACCGGAAAGTGGAACCAGGGAGAGTCGATCCGTCAGTCCCAGGTAATTGAAATAATACCAGAGGGGCTGTCCAGGTTTGAGCGCTCCCAGCCGGTGGACGCCCGTGGGAAAATAAAGGCCGTTCCGCTGAAATACCTGGGTCAGGCCCCCGGGGACAGAATGCTGCTCCACGATCAGGACTTGTTCACCTTCTTTTGCCAGGATAATGCCTGCGGCCATACCGCTTATCCCGGAGCCGATAATCAGGGTATCATATCTTTTTGTTGCCATTATTGTACCTTTTCCTGGAAAGGGGAAGATGACCGATGACCTGTTTTGGTGGTTTCATCGGGTATCCAGTATTGTATTAAAGAAGGAATAAGAACAAAGGCGAGCAAAAGACTGACAAGCATGCCTGTCATACCTGCCGCCCCTATGGAAAACAGAGCATCATGGCGGGCGAATACCAGGCTGGCGAATGCCCCTACAGTGGTCAGGGCACAAATCACTACCGCCCCATGTGTAATGTTTTTGTCCGATTTACATCCGTGCAGTTCGTGGTGGACCAAAAAGATGGAAAAATCGATCCCGACCCCAAAAACAAAAATGATGAAAACCATGCTGATCAGGTTGACTGGAATACCGGCCAGTCCCAGAAGGCCTGCCGTGATGATACCGCTTACACATACCGGGGTAATGGTGATGAATACAAGCTTGAGCTGTCTGTGTATCAACCACAGGACCAAGAACATGGACAGGGGTGCCCACAATACAAACGCCTTGAACTCATCCGCCACCATCGTGGTGACTTTGTCTATAAAATGGGGTTTGTCCAAAAACAACGTCCCTGGAAGCGCTGCATCAACCTGTGATTGTATTTGTTTGATGATCAGTTTGGATCTAATCAGAGCAGAGATTGCCGTGGCTGTGAAATCATCAACAGAGAAATGGGACATACCGCCGGTTTTGTGGATTCGGGATAGATCATTAAAAAAGGGTGAAAAAGCATCCCGGGCAAATCCGTTCCTTGCGCAGGCATTTGCCATTGCCTGCGCAAGGGAAGCGATCCGTTCCAAAGGAAACATATCCCGGACAGCCTGAAGCCGGGCCGCCCTCTGTTCTCTGGAAGGAATTATTGCAGACAAGGAGGCGGCCTGGTTGATCATGTTTTCTTCCTCCATTGCCTTGAGCAGATCAAATAATGTATCGTTTTTTTTCAAAGCCTGTTCTATATTTGAGGCCTGTACCATAAAGATGGATGGTGAAACTTGTTCCCAGGTGGCCAGAAATCTTTCCATTTGTTTGCGGGTTTCCGGGGTCAGATGGTTCAAGGCGGAGACATCCCCTTCAACCCGGAAGCTTTTCATGCCGATCAGTCCGGTTCCCAATAACAGGAGGCAGAAAACACAAAGCAGTTTCATATGCCTGCGGCGAAATGTCATGGCGGCATTGCTTAGGTTTATCAGTGAGATCAGGGGTTTTCCGGGCGGTTTTGGTCGGATCAGAATAAAATGCTTGAGAACGAACACAGAGAAAAGCGCTGCGACCAGGATACCGGTAATGGCGATCCATCCCATCTGTTGCTGGCCGGGAAAAGAAGAAAACAGCAGGCAGCCGAATGCAGCCATGGTTGTGGCAGCTCCCGTGAGCACCGGCGGCCTCAGCCGCGAGATAATTTGCCCGGTCTGTGCGGTTCCCAGGGTATCCACATGAAAAAGAATGTGAATGCCGAAATCCACGGTAATTCCCATGAGTACGGCACCACATCCCAGGGCTATGGCTGACAGTTCGTGTGTGAAAAAACCAGCTGCGGCTGTAGCAAAGGTCAGGCTGACAAGAGTGGGTACAAAGATCAGTAACACATGGTAAAAACGGCTGAAAAACAGAAAACCCATGGCCAGGATACCTGTTGTCAGAACCAGAACGGCCCGTTTCACATCAGCCTGGATGGTGATTGAATTGTCCAGTGTGGCAGGGTGGACTCCTGAAAATCCCACTTGGACATCTTTGCCAAAGGAGTGGATCAATTGGGTTTTCTCACTGTTGAGAAACGCAAGCATCTTGCTGCTCTGTCTGGTATCTACCGCTGGAAAGGCAGGGGTTGCAACCATGAGAAGGTTTTTTTCATCCTGGCTTGTGATTCGTGATTTTCCCGGCCGGACCGCCGGCATTTCAGAATTGAATGCATTGAGACGATTGAAAATGCGCATGTTCAGTCCAAATGGGTCTTTGGCCAAGTTGTCTGGCGATGATACTGCCGAGGGGGAAAGCAGGCTGCGTTTGATTTCCTGCATAAGGCTGTCCAGCCGCTCTTGGGTCATCAGGATGTCCAGTTCTTCAAGATCGTTGCGGTCGAGGAGCCAGAATCTATTCTGGTGGACAAAGTTCATAAGTGCAGTTACTGACCCATGGGAAAATTGGTAGAAGATATCTTTGAAATACGGTGCATCTTTAATAGCCTCATAAAATGCATCTCCCGCCTTTTCCAGGCATGAAGGATCAGGGCAGCTGATCTGGATATAGAGGGCTTCTGCAGCCGGTACTTGCGTGAGAATGGTATTGAAAGCGGCAACCTCGGGATCGGCATCCGGTAGCAGGGCAGTAATCTTTTCATCCAGATTCAGGTTCAAGGATCCGTACAGGCAGATCAGGTAAAAGATACCGGTCAATATCAAAATTTTTATTTTATAGGGCTTTTTGCCTTTTGGATGCATTGGTTTTCAGATCAGATTCGGGTTGTAAATACCAAAGCAGCGTTGTTTCCACCAAAGGCAACAGACAGAGACAAGGCAGCAGGTGATGTGACAGGCATTGTCCTGGTTGTCGGAGAGATGCTTTCTGTATCAGGGTCCGGGGTTGTAAATCCAATACTGGGAGGAATTTTTCGCTTTCCCAGGCAGTATATGGTAAATGCTGCTTCGAGGGCACCGGCCGCTCCGAGGGTATGGCCGGTGTAGCCTTTGGTGGAGAAGAAGGGAATACCCTTGAGCATTCCTTTGAATACTTCCATTTCAATTCGATCATTGTCCCGGGTTCCGGTACCGTGGGCATTGATGAATCCGATATCAGCCCGTTCCAGGCTGCTGCTGTGAAGCGCTTTTTTGATGGCTGTTTTCAAACCACTTGCATCCGGCTTTGGAGCAGTCAAATGATGGGCGTCACATGCCGCACCATATCCGGCGATTCTGCATTTTGCCCTGTCTTTCAGGGGAGAGGCTTTGGGGCAGGGTTCCAGAATCAGGACAGCTGCACCTTCTCCCAGGTTCAGCCCTTTGCGGGTGGCATCAAAGGGGCGGCAGCGCTTTGTGTCGGTGATCATCAACGAGATGAATCCATTATAGGTCACCTTACAGAGTTCGTCTGTTCCTCCGGCGATGACCATGTCACAGAGGCCTGCGTCAATCCATCCCGCCCCGATCCCTATGGCATCGGTACCTGAGGCACAGGCATTGGCAATGGTCTGCACAGGTCCGGTTACACCCAAAGCCCTGGCAATGGCCTGGGCCGGGTTCGAGGAAAAAAAACGGAGAATGGGATCCAGGCCCGGTTCGTTTCCTTTTTTATATTCAATGTAGAATCGGTCATTGTTCAGGGAACATCCGACAGTAGTTCCCATGCAGATCCCGACCCGTTTTCCTTTGAGCTGTTCCGGTCCGATACCGGCATCTTTGAGGGCCTGCTCTGCTGCGTCTATACCCATACGGGCCGTGAGTGTAAGGTGCTGGTGCGCCTCTGCGATCCGGGTGTCCAGGGAATCCGGCAGGCTGAATACCGGATACGGGTCAGAATGGTTGGTTGCAAATCGTTTGGGCGGCACGGGTTTCGGGGGATTGACAAACATGGCACTCATTGCGGTATTCAGGTTTGGACCCAGGCAGCAGACAGTCCCTATGCCGGTCACCACAACCGATTTGCGGTCTATACTGTCTGATTTCATCAGATTGACGGCTCCTTGGTTTCAGTTTTCGGCTTTTAGGTGTCATGAAAAGTCGACACCGTCCACATATCATAGAAATTGAAAAATTGATAGGGATGTGTACTCACAAACGCTTGCAATGCGTTTACATAGGCCTGTGCATAGGTCTGGTAGTTTTGTCCGGATTTTCCCAGTTTGGACGGGATATGGATGATCCCTGACAAAGCCAGTTGATAGGCATTCGAGCTAGATTTGAAGGAATTGAGAATAACCACAGGTTTTTGTGAAATTGAAGCCAGCCGGTAAGGAGTGAAAGGAAAAAAAGCGTTGTCGCCTAAAAATTTCATTTCAACTACCTGGTCTGTGTTGCCAAAGACCCTGTCCCCCATAATGCAGAGTATTTCATCTTTTTTCAGGACATCCAGCATCTCGAGAGCTCCGCCTAAAAACTGCTCGGGATTGATGATATCAAATTGTTTTTTTCCAGTCCTGTGCGTATAATAGTGCTTGTCAATCTCTCGGTCCGGTTCGATCATCACAAGGCTGACAGGACGATCCAGCCGGGACAGAGCAGACATGGCAACCTGCCAGCATCCCACATGGGACACAAGTATTATAAAGCCTGAATCCAGGGCTTTTATCCTGTAAAAATCCTGTATGTTCTTGAATCCAGCCTTGAGGCTGCCTTCCCCAAGAATACCCAGAACAGCCCTGTCCACCAAGACCTTTCCCAGGTTCAAAACCAGGCAGTACCGGTGCCAGGCCTGTTTGATTCTGCCGGCATCAGGAAAACGCCTGCTCAGGTAGTGAATGCATTTTTTTTTCACGGATGGGAAAAATAGTGCATAAACAAGCACAACAAAATAGAGAAAAAAATAGGCCAGCCGTCTGCCCCCGAAACGGATCATTATGAAAAAAAAATAATGTCCCCATGGGTTGTTCGTTTGACGGGACTTTCTCCAGTCTGCAGTCATGGCTATTCCCTCTCCAAAGCAGAAGACATGGATGCTGCAGCAAGGTAGACGATGATAAAGACAATCAAGCCAAGTACCGGCGCTACCAGAAGGGATCCTATGCACCATTCGTAAAATCTGTCCAGTGCTTGGTACCCTAAGGTTTCAAAGGAGATCTCTGTTAGAAATTGTCCGCCATGGGTCATAAAATAGCCAGTTTCAATACACAATGCCGGCACAATAGGTGGCATGCAGAACTGGCTGATACCGAGAGCCACAAATTTGTTGAGCCTGAAAAATCCGGTTACCATGAGGATGGCCAGTGAGTGCAGTGCAATCAAAGGAAGGGTGCCCAGAAAGATCCCCACCATTGCAGACAGGGCAATCTCAAATGGTGTGAGTTTATGGGAGACAAAGTTGCGGATAGAGTCTATGGGATGGAGAATGGAGAACTTGATCTCCTGTTTTGGTTCAATGATTTTTTTATGGGGCCAGGGAAGAAAAGACCGGATGGTCAGCCGGGTATTCAGCCGGGTCAGGCGAAGGTTGTCCATCAGGAGGCTGAAATGACTGACCCGCGCACCTCCTGTCTGGTAGGTAACGCCGATATCTAAGCTTTTTATCGGGACGTCTGCCCAGGCCGCCTTGACCAGCACTTCAATTTCAAAATCATACCGCGTCTGTGACAGGGACAGATGCTCCAGAACATAAAGGGGATAGGCCCTGAATCCGGATTGGGCATCCCCTGCTGACTGTCCGGTTTGAATCCTGAACCAGAAATTGGAGAACTGTCGGCCGAACCTGGATAAATTGGGAACCGAGGGGTCAGAAAAGTTTCGTTTGCCGATGAACAGGGTGTCGGGGTTCCTTGAAATTGCAACTTTGAATTTGAGAAAATCTTCAGGGCTGTGCTGAAGGTCTGCATCCAGGGATACCATGTGGGTATAGCCCCGTTCGGCAGCATACCGGGCCGCTGTCATCAGGGCAGCACCTTTGCCCAGGTTTCGGCTGTGCCGGATCAGGGGCACGCCAATGGATTGTGAAAAATTGTCCGGCAGATCGGTACTCCCATCATCCACTACAAGGATATCCGGTTGCAAGGCCAGGCATCTCTTGACCACCGCGGCAATGGTTTTTTGGTGGTTATAAAGGGGAATGACAATCAGTATTTGTATTAAATTTTCATTCATGGTGGCGATTGTTTTTTGAAAAATAGATGGATAAATCATCAAACAGCTGGCTTGAAAAGAGCAGTTTCCTGAATTTTACCAGACTGTCATGGAAAATGCTATTGTTGTCATAGACGTTGAATTCTTTGTTAAGGATGTTATAAATGTTACCGGTTCCGTATCCCAGTTTTCCGGCATTGCGGAAGGAGAGGGCTTGGAGATCTGCAAGGACTTCAAGGGTCACCACATGTTTGGCATTACTGATGAGCCGGAATGCTTTGCGGGCTGCGACCGTGCCCATGGAGACCACATCTTGATTCGTGGCATTGCAGGAAATGGAATTGACGCTCATGGGATTTGCCATATTTCTGTTTTCCGCAGTGGCAGAGGTGGCTAAATACTGGGCGCCCATGAAACCCATGGTCAGGCCAATTTCACCGGGGATCAGGTGTTCGGGAAGCCCTTCGTTGAGGGTTTTATCCACAAGCTTGTTGATCCTTCGTTCAGATAGGTTGCACAGGGTGGACATGGCAATGCAGAGGCTGTCCATGGCGAAACTGATGCTCTGACCGTGGAAGTTTCCGCCATGAATAATTTTTTTCTTTTCTGCAATGATAATAGGGTTGTCGTTGGTTGAATTGGCCTCAATTTCGACTGTTGCAATAGCGTTGTCCAGGGCTTCTTTGACCGGAGCCAGTATCTGAGGGGTGCATCTGATGGAATAAACATCCTGAACATTGATATTGGTTTCAAAGACAGGACGGTGGGTTGTGTTCTGGTTCCGGATCTGTTTGTGGAGGGTTTTCCGTCGGGTAATATTGCCGGTGCCATAATACAGTTGTTTGATGGTGGCAGCGATTTCCACCTGGCCGGGATGGGGTTTGAGCAAGTGCAGGTCCGGATCAAAAGCATCATCAATTCCACCGAAGATTTCCACTGCAAATGCGGCATTGACACAGGCGATGTTCAGTAGCTTTGAAGCTCCGAAAAGGGTAAAGGCAGCAATGCTGGTCATGGCGGCAGTGCCGTTCATCAATGCCAGCCCCTCTTTATAGCTCAGGGTGAGGGGAGAGAGTCCTGCCTTTTTCAGAGCATCCTGGGCCGGCATCAGTTTTTTTTTGTAATACACCTGCCCTTTGCCGATTATGGCCAGGGACATGTGGGCAAGATGGACCAGATCGCCTGAAGCGCCGACACTTCCGGATTCTGGTATATAAGGTGCGATGTTGTGGTTGATCATTTCCCGCATTAGTATCAGAAGTCTGAGTCTCACACCGGAATGGCCCTTAACCAAAGTGTTGAGTCGAACAGCCAGTATGCCGGTTGCAATATAGGGCAGAATAGGGGACCCCAAGCCAGCTGAATGGCTGACGATCAGATTGTGCTGGAGGAGTTCAATTTCTTTTTCATCTATGATTTTATTGCACATGGGCCCAAAAGACGTGTTCACTCCATATATGATTTTTTGTTCCTTGAGAGCGGATTTAAGAAAATCCCGGGAGGCCCGGCATCTGGCCATGGCCCTATCGTCCAGCGCCACTTTTTTGTCGCCTATGCCTATGGCCACAATATCTTTGAAACTCAGGCTGTTACCTGATAGGACAACCGTATTCTGTTCTGACATTGTTTCTCTCAATTCGGTCTGTGAATTATAATGGTTATCACCGTAAGTCGAAAAAGATGATTCGTTTTCGTTTTTTGTGGGATTGATATACCTTCTGATCGGCCTGTTCTCGAGATATCATAACGACATCCGGTACCACCCTCAAGGTAGCTTGAAGCCTTTCCTTTATCCAGGAAAGGTCGGTCATACAGGTCCCATCGCTGATGGAAACATACAGGATGACCCGGTCTGTTCCGTCCGGATACTTTCTGGCCTCAACATATCCGTTGTGAAATCGATCATCTCCTTCAAGTGTAGAAATAATAGCATTGGGGTATAAGGAGGTTCCTTTGAACTTGAGCATTTGGTTCTTTCGGCCGATAACTGGAGCCAGTCTCGGGGTAGTCCTTTTGCAGACGCAAGGCTCATCAATGATATATGAAAGATCACCGGTCTGAAATCGGATCAGGGGCATGCCTGTGATTCCTAAAGGGGTGACTACTATCTCTCCTATTTCGCCAGGGCGTAGTGCATTGCCAATCTCATCAAGAATTTCTACTACGATAAGTTCCGGTCTAAGATGCCCCCCGGTTTATGGCGTACTTACCGATTTTATACATCAGGGAAGGAACTCCTACGATGGCTGTAGCTCCTGTAAGCCCAATCAGTTCCCAGTGCTGGGAAGCACTTCCGGATCCGGCTCTGACCATTGTGGCAGACAGTTTTGCTCCCCCAAGAAAATAGGCCATCCCGGCCATGAAACATCGGTCAAGGGCTGCACAGACCAAGAGTATGTCGGTGTGATTAATGCCGGTCATGGAAAGGGCCAGTTCTTCATTATAGGCCAGTCTAGCAAGATCCTCGCCGGTTAAAGGAATCATTGTTGGCAGAGCAGATGATGTACCAGATGTCAGGCATATATCAACAATTTTTTTTTGATTTGCATAGAAGCACCGGCCAGCTTCTTGCAAATCTTCTTTAGTAGTCAGAGGCAGTTTATGAATGTCTCTAAGGCAGTGGAGTTCATGGATGTCAAGGCCAATTTTTTCGAAGCGGTTATGGTAAAACTGTGAATGTATGCTGGTATAGTGAAGATGCTGTAATAATAGCCGTGTCTGGATATCTTCTATTTCACCTGGTGGGGCAAACTGGAGCCCGGCGTATCTTTGGGCTGAAAAATCGGTTAAAAAAGCAGTGGGTTTTTTCAATACTCTGGTTTTCTGGTCCATCATGTTTTTGGGTTTGTCTAATATTTTGGATGATTGATTTGCTATGCTTTTTGGGTCTGAACACAAAAAGGTTATCACAGCATACTCAGGCTTTTTCTTGCATGCTTTTTCAGTTTTTCACTGGTGCTGTTTTCGATTACTTCAGTCAAAACAGACCGGTACTTGCTATTGCCCGACCTTCCTAATGCCTTGCACATCCATGCCAGTGCGTCAGTCATTGTCCTGTTCCCGGCTGATTTGCTCCCAATGTTATCTAAAAGGACCTCGCTGATGGCATTGGTTACAGCCTCACCGGTCATGGGATTTCGATAGGTCATTTTTGCGGCATCGCGCATCAGGACAGGGTCCTGGGATTGAATCATTGCTATTCGTTTTTGTTCTTCCGGTGTTAGATTGCTGTCCATTTCCACAACAGACTGAAGCATTTTATTCCGCCTGGCATGGATTGGAATCTGGTCAAGGCTGCTTCGGGCATGTCGCCTGAGTTTTTCACTGGATGTTTTTTGGGCAACCTGCTTGAGCGTGCCGGCATAATCGTCGTTACCCGACGAAGCCAACGCCTTGCACAGCCAGGCCATTTCATCAATATGAGTGAAATTCATGGTGTCTTGTGTAAATCCAGAAAGCAGTTTTTCCTGAATGGTGTCAAACAGTATCGGATCTGTAAGTCCCGATCTCGTTATCTGTTTGGCGGCATCAATTCTCTGTTTTGGTTTATCAGAGTCGAGCATGGTGAGAAAGTGATTGACATCCTGAGCCCACAGGCCTGAGCTGGAGAAAACGATTATTAAAACGCTGAGCAGGCTGCCATAAAATGCTGATTTTTTAAATAGTTTTTTTCTCATGGTTTCAATCCTTATCTAATAGGTTATTTTAGATATTAGCTGCTTTTGTATCTTTGGCGGCACATCAAGTCAAGAGTTTATATAAAAAAACTGGACAAACAATTGAATTCTTTCATTATTTTTTATGCCAGGCATGACATGGCCGTTAGTTGTCAATGAAAAATGCAGAGATGTTTCATTGACCAAATAACTAAGGAACTAAGGAGATAAGAATACAGTGGGTGTGTATTGATTGGGGGAAAAAAAAGTGCTATTGTGACCCCGATTTTAACCTCATGGACAAAGATATAATGGATTTACACTACAAGTTAAAAGCGATGATCATTGAAGAACTACAGTTGGAAGACCTGATGCCCGAGGAGATCGAAGACGATGCATCACTTTTTGGAGAAGGGCTCGGACTGGATTCTCTGGATGCTGTTGAATTGGTTGTCCAACTTCAGATCTATTTTGGTGTTGAAATTAAAAATATTGAAGAGGGGCGGCCTGCTTTACAATCCATTAACACCTTGGCGGAATTTATCAGGACCAGACAAGGATCTGCCGATAATGAAATGGTGCGGTCCTGAAGCTGGCTGTCCAGGGCATAGGATCTGTAACAGCATTTGACTCCTGCCCGGAAAGGATAAAGGCGACCTATGGTCCAAAACCGGGAATCCACATAGACGATCTTGAAGATCTGTCAATATCTGTGCCAGGTAATGGGGGGCGGATACAGGTGTTCCGAGCGGATACCGCAGACCTGCCGAAATATGTGTCAAATTCCAAGCTGCGCCGGGTGGATCATTATTCAAGGATGGCCCTGCTGGCCGCAGGCAGGGCTTTGGAAGATGCGTATGCCTGCTGGATGGGAAGAGAGAATACCGGCATTATAGTAGCCACAGGATATGGGGCTTTGGGGTCGACCTTTTCATTTCTGGATTCCTATATTGAAAAAGGGGATAAGCTGGCCTTTCCTGTTCATTTTTCCAATTCCGTGCACAATGCCGCAGCTGCATATATCTCAATCTGCTATGGCATAACCGGCCCCAGTCTGACCGTGACCCAATTTGATTTGTCTTTTTTTTCAGCGCTGCTGACGGCAGGCACTTGGCTTGAAACCGGAAAGGTAGATACAGTTTTAGTGGGAGTAACAGATGCCTGGTGCGAGATAATGGGATACTGCATGCATGGGTTTTCCCTGATGATGGATAAAAAGTCGTGTTCCTTTGGTGAGGGGGCGGTTTTTTTTCTGATTTCCCGTGCATTTGACGTAGAACCGAAATATGGTTTTTTCGAAGAAATCTCCATAGGGCAATCTTTGTATCCCGAAGAAATCGGTCAGGTAGATCTCATACTCTCGCCTTCATTTACATCACCTGCATCACCTTTTGCGTACAAAGAGATGAAAAAGGCTTTCAAGGGAGAGTTCTTTGACCGCAAGAAAGGATTTTCTCCCACAGACACTGGACTGGATGCGCTTTTTGCATTCAAACAATACGGGAAAAGGGGTACAGAAATATGTTGTCTAAAATACAGCCAGGATGGGCTGCATGGAAAAATGATGATCACCCCGGCAGGGGTCGGAAGATAACACTATCTTTTCGAGGGCCTCGGAATCTTCTACTCCTGATGGCTTGTCTGATTATGTTTTTTGTCACCATAGAGCAAGTTCCGGCAGGGGATGATTATGCAGAGACCATGTCCGGAATGTCCGTGAATTTAGGCTATACGTATGATCCAGCGGATAAGATCTGGTTTGGGCAGGTCTCACTGTTTATGCTCTATGATTATGACAGGATATGGCCTCACAAGGCTCCGGAAGCGCTCAGGTTCAAAGTTGAAGGAAGTTTTGGCGGGTCGCATCTGGAGCAAGGAGATATCCGGTTTAATGCAGGGATCAATATTTTTGCCCTCTATTATCTGACCGATTTTGAAACCGATTCTTTAAGGCCTTATGTTGAGGCCGGTATCGGCGGCATGTTTACAGATTATCAGGTAACTGGCCAGGATTATAGGTTCAATTTCAACCCCCAGGCCGGAATAGGGATAGAGTTTAAGAAGGATAATTTCCCACCCTATTTTTTGAGCCTACGACTTCATCATCTGTCAAACGCAGGTATTGGTGACACCAACAGAGGTTTGAATTCGGTTGTCTGCATGTTCGGCCGGTATTTTTAAAAATTTGAAGGTAAGGATTGATTCAATGGATAGGATAATAAAGATTGTGAATCGTGTATTGGAAGAAGAGTTTGAAATTGAAGCCCATCTGCTGAAACCCACTGCATTGCTTAACGAGGATATTGGCCTTGACAGTCTGGATGCTGTTGACCTTATTGTGATGGTTGACAAAGAACTGGGGGTTCGTATAGAAGAGGAAAAGGCAAGATCGATAAGAACGCTGGAAGATGTTTACACCATCATTGATGATCTGTTGAAAGAAAAACAGGCCGGGAAAAAGACGAGAGAAGTTCAGGTTTGACGAGTTGCTTCCACCATTGAGAGAATGACTTTTCCTGCTGTTATGCCGCAGGTCTCAAGCGTTGCCCTGACCTGAACCAGTTTTTCATCCGCACTTTTTCCTTGTTTTTTTCCTGAAGACAGGATGATTCGAACACGAATCAAATTTTCAGGTTTTATCTGGTGGGAGAATTTGGTTTTTTGAATTGCCTGCAATGTCATTGGCCGCTCACGTATAGTTTCTATGGCCATTTTTACCATTTCAATTTGAGCGATCCCCGGAAGGATCGGTCTGCCGGGGAAATGTCCCGAAAAAAGGGGAAGATCCTTTGAAAAAATGAACTCAGCTGAAATTTCTCCATTATCGAAACGGGAAAGCCTGGTCATGGATTTTTTAATATCGGAATACAGGGTCATCCTGTAACTTTCCTTTTACGGTATAATGTAGCGTACATTAATGTCCAACCTATATTTCAGGCGATTGTTCCGAATGGTAATAAATTCTGGATAATGCGACTTCGATCCATAAGCAAAATCGATGATATATTGCGTTCGGTTCTGTTGCAGTTCCTGGTATTTCAAAAGTTGGAAAAGATTTCCCGGCATGGGATTTTTTTTGAATTGAAACTGGCGAATCCGGTCATTTTGTATATCAATCAGGACAAGATTGCCGAGGGAATCTGTGAAGGCAGCAGGTGCTGACATCACAGGGGGAAGATAAATGTGTTTCAAATCTTTTGCCACAGCTTGTTCAAGCCATTCTTGTTTGAAAATATCCATGGTTGAAATAATGTGCACGCTATCTTCCAGAATCTGGATTTCAAATAATTTTCCTCCCATTTCACTCTGGGCCAGTAAATGGATTTTATTATGGTTTCGATCAATGCTTAAAAATCCTTTCATTACGTGGGTTTTTCCACCCAGAGTCAGAATCGTACGGTGAAGGGCCTTGAACCGGGATGGATATTGGTCGGTCAAAGAGGCTGCAAGTATTTCGCTCTGTGTGTAAAGAGTCGGTTGAAGTCCCTGTAGCAGGTGTGTATCCCGATTGGGGTAACAGCCTTGATAAAGGCTGGAAATGGCCGCAAGTGATATAATTGCTATAATCGTTTTGATGCCGGGCATCTGGACTACCACAGAACAGGGACAGGCCCTTGCTTGCCAGGGGCAAACAGATTGTTCTCAATGGGCATGTTGATCTGTTCATCATAAAATTCGATATGGGTAAAATCCTGTTCCGATTCCCTGATGGTAATATGTTCCAGGCGGTTTATATCCGCATTGATTCCCAGTTCAAACGCTCTTATAAATTCTCTAAATTCCACTGCTTTTGGCTCCAGTATCAATATGATGGCCGCAGGATTTTCAGGTTTGTTGCCAAACAGGTATTTGCCGGAAATCCTGTAGAGACCGTCTTTGTTAAAACGGCCTTTTACCCAGGCAGCCATATGGTCAAGCATGATACGGGTAATCTTTTTGTCTCCTGAACTCATGGCCTTCCATTCACCTTTTATTTCCTCAAATCTATAAAATTGATCTTTGTTTACAAAAAGAGCTGATTTAAAGGGTGTTGTGAATTCAAGCCTGATTTTATCAGGGTTTTTAAATAGAAAAAATCCTTCCGATATCACCGGCTCTGAGAACAGTGAAATATTTTTTTCCTGGATTAATTTAGCTTTCAGGGTTTGAACATCACTGAAATTGTTTTCGGCTGTTTCGAGTATGGCTTCAAGTTTTTCCATGGGTATAACCATCGATTTATCCCCATACTGAGCAGAAGCCAGCGCCTGACCCGTTTGGATGTTTGTGATTGACAGTTCAAAAGGAATCGTATCCAGTATCACTATTCCGGCAGTAAGGAGAAGTGAAATCAACAAGGTGGCTATCCTGACAAGCATATGGTTCATTGGGGGTTATCCTGTGGAGGTGGCATTTCAAAAATTTTTATTCTCCCTTTGGCAACTTGTTTATTCTGAAAGAGGATCTCTCCCTTTATCAGGTGAAAGGAACCTATTTCATCGAATTTTTCAATGTTAATGGTAATCATTGCATTATCGGGTACGGAATGGATAAATTCAAATTCATCAATGGCCACAAGCATTCCCATGGAATGTTCAGTTCCATTTTTATATAGGTGTTTGTATCCCTGATGCGCCGCTACGGTCTGGGCCATGCACTCAATGAGAATCACTTGGGATACGACTTTATCAGCACATCCGTAATCTTGGTCTGAAAACTGTTTTTCAGCCATGCCAGAATCTTCAGTAAGCCATTGATATCTATCAATCATGGCCATTGGTGACCTGTGAGGTATAAGCTTTTCTATGTCTTCAAACATTAGATTCTTATGTAAGGCTAAGGCCTTATCTTGGGGACTGGTTCTTTTGTCAATGGTGCGAAAATAATTTTGTAAAAAAGTGATAATATCTCTTTAATCCAGGCTGCGGTCTGAACAAACCGCCCCGTTATCTTTGTTTTCAGATCCTTCCAGTTTAAATGCTTCATTGAATATGTCCAGCAGTTTTACGGTCTGTTTGGCCATCATCACGCAATTGCCGGAGATGGCGTAAAACAAAATGCTGAGCCGGGTTTTGGAGGAATCATCGCGGATACGTTCAATCTGGTTGGCGTTGAAATCATCCACCAGTTCCCGCAGGTAATGAAACTGCTCCACAATTTCCTGGCAGTCCACGATCTGTTTGTTCGCCAGAGCGGTTTCCACCGTTAAAAAGATATAGAGAGTCACCTTTTTGATTTCCATGAGTTCCGCCACCTGGACCGGTAAAAGGCCGCTATGCCGGTTGGATACGTGCATGGTGCTTCGGATCACCGTATCTCTGTAGCCATCGGACAGTTTTTGCAGGCGCCGGATAATCTGGTAATAATTATAGGATATCTGGTTGTCTTCCTTCTGGAGCAGGCGCAATACCTTGAAAATATTGGCCACAATAACATTGGTGCTCAACTGGAGCTGTTTGGTGCGGCTTCTTTCTTGGCGCAGGGTAACGATATCTTCCTGGAACAGGGCATCAAAGGTCAGGTCAAAGGATTGCCTGATGGTTTTGAGCTGCAGGGCCAAATGGTCGAAGGTGTCGGATACGGCCGTCTGAAAATGGTCTACTTTTTCAAACTGAAAGATCTTCATTTCTTCCTTGCCTTTGGCATGGGTGTCATGTTTTTTCTTGTTTTTCCAGATCATGAACCCGGCAAAAACCATGAGTCCGACAATGCCGAATGCATTA
>JAIVHE010000305.1 GCA_020201255.1 Desulfobacteraceae bacterium | reverse complement strand
TTCCCATGCTTCTGATTCCAGGTGCTTGAGCTCTTTTTTGCTCATGGTCTCACCCAGTTTTGCCAGGGCGTCAGTAGTTTTCATGATGATGGGCCCGCGGCCTTCTTTGTACTCTTTCATCATAAGATGGTTTCTCAGGCAGGTCGGGGTCACGGCTGCTGTGCCGTAAGGCGCATATTTTTCCAGCTCAGCCTTGGCTTCGTCAGAGGCCGCATAGTTTTCACCCAATCCGTTAACGGTCTGAGCTTTAAACAGCAGGAACCAGGCACCAACAGGGCCGTAGCCATCTTTAAAACGGGCCGGGGTGAACCGGTTTTCCATCATGGACAGTTCGGCACCGGCGCGCAGGGCCATGGTGTAGGTGGAGCCGGCATTCCATACCGGGTACCATGCACGGCCTTTTCCCTCTCCAACAGAGCGGGGCTGGTAAACGTTCACCGCGCCGCCGCAGGCATTCATAATGGTTTTTGCATTAATGATGTAGACTTTGTTTTCCCTCACAGAGAAGCCCACAGCACCGGCAATGCGGTTGGGGTCTTCTTTGTCATTGAGGAGTTCGACAATAAAGCATCTTTCGAGGATGTTTTCTTCACCAAGGGCTTTTTTGCCGGCTTCCGCAACGATTCTCTTGTAGGATTCACCATTGATCATGATCTGCCATTTACCGGTACGGACAGGAGTGGCACCGGATTTAAGGCTTCCCAGTTTCAACCCTTTTTTGCCGTCCATATTTTTGCCGTCATCGGTTTTTTTCCAGACCGGCAGGCCCCATTCTTCAAACAGGTGAACAGAGTCATCCACGTGACGACCCAGGTCATAAATCAGGTCTTCACGAACGATGCCCATCAGGTCGTTTCTGACCATGCGCACATAGTCTTCGACTTTGTTTTCACCAACATAGGTGTTGATGGCGGACAGACCCTGGGCGACAGCGCCGGATCTTTCCAAAGCGGCTTTGTCACACAAAAGGATCTTGGTGCCTTCATCCGCCCATTTTTTGATTTCAAACGCAGTTCCACAGGCAGCCATACCGCCGCCGATAATCAGTATATCCACATCTCGTTTGTCAACCTCTGGGTCTCTTACAGCCTTAAGTTCTCCAACAGGTTTGTTCGGTAATGCCATTGTAAACCTCCAAAATTTATATAAGTGTCAATTTCAAAATGGGTAACGGTTACAATTATGCCAGCTCACTGGGAGTGACAAGGACATAACCGTCTGCTTCCTGAGTGGAAAGAAGCCCGGAATTCAAATCTTTTCCCTTGAGATCATCATAGGAATTGGCTTCCCCTTCAGGGGTGGTTCTGATGGGGAATTTGAACCGTTTTATAACACCATTTCTGAACTTACAGGTCCACATGACATCCTCTGTACCCAGCATGGGAACAACCGATCCACCCATGGGAACAAAGTCACTGTAGCTTCTGACTTCGATGGCCTGGGTCGGACAGATTTTGACACAGGAATAACATTCCCAGCACTGATCCGGTTCCTGGTTATACGCTTTCATTTCATTGGGATCCAGAACCATCAGATCGTTCGGACAGATGTACATACATGCTGTCTTATCCCCGCCCTTACAGCCGTCACATTTTTCTGTGATTACAAAAGTCGGCATTTAAGATACCTCCATAATTTAAGTTAATCAAAAAAAGCACAATACCGTTGTGCAACAATATTTTATAGCAAATTCAGGCCGGACATTACCAACCAGGCCCGATATTTTCCAAGCCAGTGTCTGCGCAGTCACATATGCTCGAATGGACGCAGTCTTCACATAAATGCTAAGGCAATAGCACTGACGTATGGTTTTTGTCAAGATTTTTTAAAAAAAGATGGTCCAGATTTTTCAGTTGCCTGGACACCGGGTTGCCGCGACTATATATAGGAAAAAAGTTTGTCTGAAAGCACCATATATGGTAAGGACACCGGGCAAAAAGAAACTGGAAAAAGGAACATAATCCTGATACCATAAAAGGGTATTCAAAACATGTGATCTGATCAAAGATTTCAAAGGAAACATTGAAATGACTGAAGATATGAAACCGGTAGATGAAAATGACATCATGCCTTTTTTTTGCGGGCCTGGAAATCTGTGCTTCAATGAATGCTGCAGGGATTTGAACCAGGCCTTGACACCCTATGATATTCTGCGCCTTAAACAAAATCTGGGCCTTTTTTCCCAAGATTTTTTGCGCACATATACCTCTTGTCATGGCGGGCCCCAATCTGGTCTGCCTGTGGTGGGTTTCAAGCCGAATCCAGCCACCGGCCATGCCTGCCCCTTTGTGACCGAGGAAGGCTGTTCCGTCTATCCGGACCGTCCGGCTTCCTGCCGTATGTACCCTCTGGCCCGTGCCATTGCCCGCTCCCGGGAAACCGGAAAAATCCAGGAATACTTTGCCCTTATTGTCGAGGATCACTGCAAAGGATTCGGTGAAAATACCAATCTGACAGTCCGGCAGTGGCTCGACAGCCAGTGTGTGGATCTGCATAACCAGTATAACGATACACTCATGGAGTTGATCAGCCTTAAGAACCGCATGATGCCGGGTACACTTGCAGGGTTCCAGTCTGATCAGTTTTATCTTGCCCTGTATGATCTGGACACGTTCCGAATACAAATTTTCGACCGGGATCTGCTGGCCCAATATAATGTCCCTTTATCTGTTCTTGAACGTATCCGTACCAGTGATGAAGCCCTGCTGGAACTGGGTCTGCAATGGGTGCGCAACCAGTTGTTCGGACTTGAAATGATCCTGGAGGCCTGATGTCATGGAACTCAACAATAAGGTTGCTCTGGTTCTGGGGGCAGTCAAAGGCATTGGAAAAGGGATCGGCCTGGCCCTGGCAGACAAAAAAGCCAACCTGATACTCACCCGCCATGACTGGAAAGATGCATTTGATAAAATGGAGATTGATTTTGGCGCTACCGGCGCAGAACACCACATTGTTACAGCAGATCTGCGCAATATTGCACACATTCAACAGGTGGCACGGCTTATCCGGGACCGGTACGGCAAACTGGATATTCTGATCAATAATATTGAGCGGGGGGGATGGCCCACGGTCCATGGCCCCTATGTGGAAGAACAATGGGATCTGGAAATTGAAACCACCCTCAAGGCCAAGCGCTGGGTGTTTGATGCGGTCTTTCCTCTGCTCCGGGCATCTGATGATGCCGTGGTGATCAATCTGTCATCTGTGGCCATCATCCAGGATGCCCCGTACATGACCGGCAGTGTCCTGCGCCTGGACGGCGGATTTGTGCTGGCCGGAGAAAAGGTGCCCTCTATGCCCGGCGGCATTTTGTAATGATTCGAAATTGCGGGATATTTTCCATAAGTGTACCATTTTTCAATTGTTCTTTGCAGCGCTTTGTTCTCGGACCCGCCCCTGGAGGTGTCCTGTGCCCGGCCCGAGATCCTGCGCGGGCCTGTTTCCATGAGTACAATGAAGTGCAGCAACCCCTCCTCTGGTTCAAAGCCTGCTATCCCGGTATATCGTACCAGGCCCCCTTCGGCTCTGACGGTCCGTTCACAGGACACCTCCAGGGGCTCCGACCAAATCCTCCCAAGACCTAATCCATAATATAGCTGATATTCGGACGTATTCGCTTGCGCTTGACTTGTTTCCTGGTTTTTTTTACTATAACGGCATTGATAATGTTAAGGATACGATTGATGTAGTGGAAACCATAGGGTTCCTGAAACAAGAGGTCCTTCGTCTGGCGTTGGAAAACCGGGTATGCCGGGCCCAGGGACAGCTCTTTGAGCAGCTCATTGAAATGGCTGGATCAGCGCCTGACAAGCAATTGCTCAAGACATCCATGCAGCGCACCCTTGGGGTGACGGCCCAGTTGTCGGGTACGGATATGGGCAGTCTGTTTCTGCTTAATGACCAGGGCCGGGTCACTGACAGCCTGTTGACCAGGGGGGATGTGGATACGGATGTGAAATCCAGGGTAATTGGATCTGTTCTTGATCAGGGGCTTGCCGGATGGGTCAAAACCCATCTGGATGTGGGACTGATCCACGATACCCGCACCGATTCCAGGTGGCTGTCTTTGCCTTCAGAACCCTATGCAGTCCGATCTGCTCTGGCGGTTCCCATTATCCGTCACAATACACTGTTCGGGATTATTACCCTCATGCACCCGGAGCCGGAACCAGGGCCATGGAACGGGATATGCAGCTGGCCCGGCAGGTCCAGGAAAGTTTTCTGCCCATACAGGTGCCGCAGATGGATGGATTTGCATTTGCGGCCCTGAACCGTCCGGCCCATGAGGTGGGTGGAGATTTTTACCATTTTTTCAACCTGTCTCAAAACCGGCTGGGCGTTGCCATCGGCGATGTTTCCGGCAAGGGCATTGCTGCAGCGCTTTTCATGGCAAGACTGTCCAGTGATCTGCAGTATTATGCCGCCCTGCACGATGATCCTGCAGATCTTTTTGAGAGACTCAATGCCATGTTGTGTAAAAGGGCCCAGCAGGGCATGTTTGTGACCATGGTCTATGTGATCCTGGAAACAGACACCGGCCGCATATGCTGGGTCAATGCCGGCCATCTGGTGCCTGTGCATATGGCCGGGACCCGGATCCGGATGCTGGGACAGGGGAAAAAAGGCCCTCCCCTGGGTATCCTGTCTTCCGCTGTCTGGGAAGTGGAAACCTTTGCACTGCAACCGGGTGACGGGGTAATCCTGTATACTGACGGTGTTATTGAGGCCAGAAATTCTACATCAGAACTGTTCGGGTTCAGCCGCCTCAACCGGATTATCCGCAGGTATCCGGATGATCCGGTTACTCTGGTGCGCCGGATTGCCCGGGCTGTGGAACTGTTTTCGCATGAATCCGGACAAAGTGATGACCTTACCATGGTGGCATTCAGACATGATGGGCGAGCTTGACATCAACCAGCATATGGGCGATGGTTTCCCGGATTTTACCGGTGCGGCCAATTTTTTTCCGAAAGGATTGTTCAATGCCGGCCATCTGGATGTAAAAAGGGGTCCGGTCAAAGGGGATATAAGGCTTGTGCTCAAATTTTCCGGCATCACACCCCGGTCCCCTGACAACACTGCTGTCTGCAGGCCGGGTCAATTCGTGGGGCAGCCCGTGAAGCCGGCAGATCATGGGGCGGAAAAAATACAGGGTGCAGCGGCTGTCCCGGTTAAGGGGACACATCAATTGGAGAGATTTCGGGTGTACGGTTTTTGAGGCCGACTCTGTCTGCACCGGATTGTCGGCAAATGTCCGGGTGATATAGTGTGCAGCCTTTTGTCTGATATTCTTTTGCATCTTTGTATCTATTTGAAAAAATCCATAGCGCAAAAAGGCTTTTTCCACAAAGGTGTGGTGGAAAAAAAGGGACCGGCAGCAATTGTCCTTGCAGCCATTGCACTGGAAACCATATTGTGCTGCCACCTTGTCATAAGCGGCATCCATTTGATTGTAAAGATCTATCAGGGGGGAAAAATCACCTGCTGTCATGGTACCATCCTGCATGCTGTCACACCAGGGGGTTGGGAAGGAAAAGTCTGGAATAGATCTCTAAGGCATACCGGTCGGTCATGGAGGCAATCACATCGCAGGCAGACCGCTCGATGTCATTTTTTTTGGTATCCCAGGGAGCCATTTCCATTTTTTCAAGTTCCTGCTGCAGATGGTCCGGATGACTGGTAAAATGCCGGTACAATCCTGCAATAATGTTTTTGGCTTTGACAAATTCATTGTGAACCCCGGGGGACCGGTAGACTTTTTCATAGAGAAATTTTCGTAAAATAGTCATGGCACCAAAGATGTCCTGGCCCATATCCAGAACAAATTTTTCGTTTTTCGGGCCGCTGTTGTGCACCAGGTTTTCGATCATGGTACTGGCCCGTATGGAATGGGTTTTGCCCAGTTTTTTTATGCAGATATCCGGTACCTCATCCAGGGTAATGACCTTTCCCCTGAGGGCGTCATCCAGGTCATGGTTCAGGTAGGCCATGATGTCAGCCACCCGCACGATCCGGCCTTCCACCGTGATGGCGGTTTCTCCGGGAATGGCGGGGATGATATTGCCAAAGCCCTTGGAGTGTTTGAGGATACCGTCACGGACCTGGCGGGTCAGGTTCAGGCCAGTTCCTCTGTTTTCCAGGGTGTCCACCACCCGCAGGCTTTGGTAGGAATGGGAAAAATGTGGAGAATGAACCTCTGTCAGGGCTGTTTCTCCGGCATGCCCAAAAGGGGTGTGACCCAGGTCGTGGCCCAAAGCCACAGCTTCTGCAAGATCTTCGTTAAGCCGCATGGCCCGGGCAATATTTCTTGCAATTTCAGAAACCTCCAGAGTGTGTGTCAACCGGGTCCTGTAATGGTCTCCCAAAGGGGAAAGAAATACCTGGGTCTTGTATTTGAGCCGCCTGAAAGAATTGGAGTATACAATGCGGTCCCTGTCCAGTTGAAACGGGGTGCGGATATTGCAGATGGTTTTTTCAGACCGTCTTCGTGTTGCCTGTTGACTCGGGGTGCCATATCGGGATAAAAAGGCAAGTTCCCGATTCTGGAATATGGTTTTGATACTCAGGTCGGTTTCAGGGCAATCAGCTTGTTTTTGCAATGCTTTCATACATCCATCTTGCAGTTTTGGTAAGATGCTATAAAATGATGCTTTAAAATACAGTGTTTATGAAAAAAAGCAAGCATAGACAGAACGGAATATTTGCAACAGCAAATTGCACGCTATGGAAAGCCCCCCGGTGGTGTCCTGTGAACGGGCCGGGCACAGGACACCACCGGGGGCGGGGCCCGGAGACAGGTGAAAGAGATAAAGGGAAAACGTTGGGGATGAATTATGAGGCATATATGGGCCTGGCCCTGGACCAGGCTGCCCTTGCTGCTGCCCGGGGGGAATTTCCCGTGGGATGTGTGATCGTTCAGGACGGGCAGGTGGTGGCACAAGGGGCAAGAACCGGGACCGCACATGGCTGCTTCATGGTCAGCGAGGTGGATCACGCGGAAATCCGTGCCTTGAAAAACATGGAAATCTGCCAGCAGGCAGTGATGCCCGGAAAATGCACCCTGTTTTGTACCTTGGAACCCTGTCTCATGTGCTATGGGGCTATCCTTTTGTCAGGCATAGGAACCATTGTGTATGGGTTTGAAGACCCCATGGGCGGTGGCATCTGTTGTGATTTGACAACATTGACACCCCTGTACCGGGACAGCCGGGTACGGGTGGTGGGAGGAATTTGCCGCCAGAAAAGTCTTGATCTTTTTTATGATTTTTTTAATAAAAAGAAAAACCTGTATTGGAAAGACAGTTTGCTGGAGGCTTATACCAGAAAACAAAAGCGGTTGCAGGACAAAAAAAACAAATAAATCTTGCTTTTAAACGAACTGTTTATTATAATTGCAAGGTTATGCTTGTTTGATAAATAGTTTTTATTGTGATAAGAATCATACCATAAGCAGGAGGTGTAAAAATATCTAAGCAAGGGAAACAGGATCAGGTGAATGTGAACAAGGGGATCAGGGCCAGTGAAGTGCGTGTGATCGGCGCTGACGGCGAGCAGGTAGGGATCATGCCTGTTTCAGAGGCGATGCGGATTGCGGGTGACCAGAATTTTGATCTGGTTGAGGTATCACCGGATGCAAATCCGCCTGTCTGCAAGATAATGGATCATGGAAAATTCAAATATGAGCAGACAAAGAAAAAACAGGAAGCCAAAAGAAAACAGAAAACCACCCAGATCAAGGAAATAAAAGTACGGCCAAAAACCGATGATCATGACCTGGCAACCAAAGCACGCCATATTGAAAAATTTATCAGCAACAATGACAAGGTGAAAATTACCCTTGTGTTCCGGGGGCGTGAGATAATGCTTCGGGAACAGGCCAATGCAATTTTGGAAAAAGTGGTCAATCTTACAGCGGATTTTGCCGTAGTGGAACAGCAGCCCCGGTTTGAAGGTAGGGTGATAACCATGCTGCTTGCGCCTAAGTGATATATTTTTTTTCCTGACCAACACCTGCAATATGATGGAATTCAATATGTAAAGTATGGTGGTATGTACCGCTGCTGCGGCATATGCCACCTTCTCTTTTTTTTGTAACCTAGGTAATACGAGGAGATGATAATGCCTAAAATTAAAACAAACAGGGCGGCTGCCAAACGGTTTAAAAAAACCGGATCAGGGAAATATAAATTCAGAAAATCCCATGCCAGCCATATTTTGACCAAAAAGAGCACCAAACGAAAACGGTCACTTCGTCTGGATCAGATGGTTGCCGAATCAGATAGGAAAGAAATTCGGCGCATGCTGCCCAATGGTTGAAAAAAATGAATTTGCAGCAAGGCCTGCAAGTTGTTCAAAAAAACAGAATCTGGAGCGTAAGCATATTTAAGGAGTGTAGACCATGAGAGTGAAAAGAGGGTTCAAGGCACGCAGACGCAGAAACAAAGTGCTGAAACTGGCAAAAGGATTTCGGGGCGGCAGAAGTAAATTGTTCAGAACGGCTGCTGACGCGGTTGACAAGTCGTTGATGTACGCATATCGGGACAGACGTGTCCGGAAACGCGATTTCAGAAAATTGTGGGTCGTCAGAATCAATGCCGGTGCCAGGATGAACGATCTGTCCTATTCCAAATTCATTCACGGCCTGAAACTGGCAGAGTGCGAACTGGACCGTAAAGTTCTTGCAGATCTTGCCGTTTCCGATCCTGCGGGTTTTTCCCAGCTGGCTTCCCAGGCAGCTGCCCGCTTGAATTAGACAACACCATTGGGGGTATTTTGCAAAATCCTATCAATGATATTGAACATCAGGCACAAGAAGAAATCCAAAAGGCAAAAACTTCCGAAGATCTGGAAGTGGTATCCATTCGTTATCTGGGAAGAAAAGGGATTTTGACCGCTTTTTTGCGAAGCATATCTTCGCTGCCCGAAGACCAGCGGCCTGCTGCAGGAAAGAATGCAAACATTCTGAAAACAAAACTGGAAAATGCCATTGCGCTAGCCCGGTCCGGCATTGCGGCAAACGGCACAAACCAGAACAGGGGAATCGATGTAACCCTTCCCGGGCGCAGGCGCGGGTATGGATCTACACATCCTGTCACCCGGGTTCTGGATGAGATCTGCACAATTTTTATGCGCCTGGGCTTTGACATTGTGGAAGGCCCGGAGGTGGAAACCGATTATTACAATTTTGAGGCATTGAACATTCCCAAATATCATCCGGCAAGGGATATGCAGGATACTTTTTATGTGTCTGATAACATTGTCTTAAGAACCCATACCTCTCCTTCCCAGCCCCGCACCATGGAAAAAACCGATCCTCCGGTGCGGATTGTGTCAGCAGGCAAAGTGTTCCGCTGTGATTCCGATTTGACACATACTCCCATGTTCCACCAGATCGAGGGGCTGATGGTGGATGAGAATATTTCCTTTGGCGACCTTAAAGGTGTTTTAACCACCTTTGTACACCAGTTTTTTGACGAACATACCGCATTGCGGTTCCGGCCCAGTTATTTTCCCTTTACAGAGCCCAGTGCTGAAGTGGATATCAGGTGCGTGATGTGCAAAGGCACAGGGTGCCGGGTGTGTTCAAAAACCGGCTGGCTGGAGGTGTTGGGATCGGGTATGGTGCATCCGGCTGTGTTCGAAAATGTGGGGTATGATACTGCAACATATACCGGGTTTGCCTTTGGTGTGGGCATAGAGCGGATGGCCATGCTCAAGTACGGCATTGATGATATTCGAAAATATTTTGAAAATGATATGCGTTTTCTAGGGCAGTTTTAATATGAAAGTCAGTCTGAGCTGGATAAAAGAATATATCCCAGTGGACCTTGGGCCGGATGAGATTGCTTCCAAGCTCACCATGGCGGGTCTGGAAGTGGATGCGGTTGAAAACCTGTATGCGTATCTCGATGGTATCGTGGTGGCCCGGGTCATGGATGTCAAAAAACATCCCAAAGCAGATAAATTGACCTGCTGTACCGTGGATACGGGCAGGGATGAAACGGTGCAGATCGTCTGCGGTGCTCCCAATGTGCGCCAGGGGATGCTGTCGGCCTGTGCCCTGCCTGGCGCTGTGCTGCCCAAAGACCTGAAGATCAAAAAAAGCAAGCTGCGCGGAGAGGTTTCCGAAGGCATGCTCTGCTCTGCCGCCGAATTGATGCTGGATGCCGATGCGGCAGGGATTATGGATATTGCCGGAGACTATGAACCAGGCACGCCTCTGGGACAGGCACTGAATATTTCCGATACGGTATTTGAAATTGACCTGACCCCCAACCGGCCTGACTGCCTCAGTGTCATGGGCGTGGCAAGAGAAATGGGGGCTTTTACCAGGCCGGGTCGAAAGATCACCAAACCTGATATCACTTTTCCTTTGCAGAGAACCAGCAGCCAGTCCATCCATGACCATGCCCGGGTGGAAATAAAAGATCCGGATCTTTGCCCCAGGTATTCAGCAGGCCTGCTGTTTGATGTCGCCGTTGGTCCATCCCCTTTCTGGCTGCGCCAGCGCCTGGAGTCAGTCGGGTTGACTCCCATCAACAATGTGGTGGATGTCACCAATTTTGTGATGATGGAAACCGGCCAGCCACTGCACGCATTTGATTATGACAACCTTTCCAACGGCCGGATTGTGGTGCAGAAAGCCGGCAGTACCAGTGAATTTACCACCCTGGACAGCAAGGTTCACAAGCTGGAACCTGAAATGCTCATGATCTGTGACGGACATCGGCCTGTGGCCCTGGCCGGGGTCATGGGTGGTGAAAATTCAGAGATTTCACATGGCACCACCCGGGTGCTGATCGAGAGTGCCTGTTTCAATCCAATCTCCATCAGGCGTACTGCCAAGCGTACCGGCATCGCAACAGATGCATCCCACAGGTTTGAACGCGGTGTTGATCCTTTGGGGACCGTCTATGCCATGCAGCGGGCAATGACTCTTATTGCCGAGATCTGTGATGCCACCATTGCCAGAGATATCATTGATGCATATCCGCTTCCTGCAGCACCTGTCAGGATCAATCTGGATGCCCGGGCCTTGAATGTCCGGCTGGGAACTGATTTTTCCACTGATGAGATCACAGATATTCTGACATCTGTGGAATTTGGGGTCCAACCGTCCAGGGATGGTTATATGGCAGTCAATGTTCCCTCTTTCCGGGTGGATGTGGCCCGGCCGGAAGATCTGTCTGAAGAAGTGGCCCGGTTGTGGGGATATAACCGGATCCAGACCACGTATCCGGCAGTGCCTGCAAAAGGCCGGCCCCTGGATCCGGTGATTTCAGCCCGCTCAGCCATCCGACACATTCTTACCGGCCTCTCATTTTATGAAGCCATTAATTACAATTTTATCTCCAGAGACTTTTGCGACCACCTGTTGTTGTCGGAATCCGACCCCCGCAGAAAGGTGGTACAGATTGTAAATCCTTTGTCCGACCAGATGTCGGTTTTGAGAACATCTCTGATTCCGGGACTGCTGGCCAATATGCGCAAAAACACATCCCAGCAGACAGATACCCTGCATTTGTTTGAAATAGGAAAGACCTTTTTGAGTACAGGCGAGGATACCCTGCCCGAAGAAAGTGAAATTGTGGCCGGTCTGATCACCGGAAACCGGACACACCAGACCTGGTATGGCAAAAAACAGCCCCTGGATTTTTTTGATCTCAAAGGGGTGGTGGAAGACCTGCTCGATGCTTTGGGCATTGCTGATGCTGAATATGCAGCAGCCGGGGCTGGCAGCTGCCCCTATTTTGAATCCGGGCATGGCGCAAAGGTCACCAAAGATAATATTGTCCTGGGCTTTTTGGGAAAGGTGGCAACACCTGTGTTACAACATTTTGGCCTCAAGCAGGATGCCTATGTATTTGAGCTGGATCTGGCAGTGGTTATGGGGCAAATGCCCCGGCAGATCAAAGCCCTTCCTTTGCCCAGATTTCCGTCCATATCACAGGACATCACCTTGATTGTGGACCATCAGGTGCCGGTGGGTGATGTTTTTGGACAAATGAAAGCCATTGCCGGAAAAAATGAACTTGTGGAAGATATGTTTTTATTTGACCTGTTTGAAGGCAGTCCTCTTGCGGAAGGCAAAAAATCCTTATCTTTTCGAATTGTGTACCGGTCTGATGTCAAAACCCTGACGGAAAAAAATATCCGCAAACTCCACGCCGGCATATCCAGCCGCCTGGTGGAGGTTTTTCATGCAGATCTGCCTGAATAAATACCAGGGTATTGACAAATAAAGCCGGGATTGGTATACAATACTGTTGATGCGGGTATAACTCAGCTGGTAGAGTGCAAGCTTCCCAAGCTTGATGTCGCGAGTTCAAGTCTCGTTGCCCGCTCCATCTTGGTTTATTTGGATGCGGGATGGCCGACATGTCCCAGTGATGGGAAGAGTAGGAAAAAGATTTGAGCTGACTGCACAAAGCGAGCATTTGGCTGGAAGTTGTACAAGGAACGGGCGCCTGCCCGTTTTTGTATTTTACAACGAAGTGGTTGGTTAAAAAAATGCCTATGGACATAAAGCAGGAAAAAGCAGGTCTTGCACAGCAGGTCACACAAGTGGCAGAACCCCTGTGCCGGGCGGAGAATGTTGAACTGGTTCACGTGGAGATAGCCTCCTGGAACCGGGAGACCATTATCCGAATATATGCAGACAAGCCCGGTGGCATCACCCTGGGTGATTGTGCAGATATCAGCCGCCAGCTGGGGGATCTGCTGGACATTGACATACCCGGTCTGGGCAGTTACCGACTGGAGGTTTCATCTCCGGGTCCCCATCGGCCATTGAAGAAAAAACAGCATTTTCATCAGTGTAAGGGCAATAAAATTAAAATTGAAACCAGGGCACCCATCCAGGGGAAAAAAAAGTTTACCGGAGTTCTTGAACAGATTGATGATGATGCTGTTGTGATTGCGGTGGATGAAGAACGGGTAAAAATCCCGGATCTGCAGATCATCAAGGCAAGTCTTGCAGGTCAGTAAAATGGAGAACACCTAAGATGTTTATCACAGATATTAAAAGAGTAATAGACCAGGTAAGCCGTGAAAAAGGAATTGACCCGGAAATCATGATAAATACGCTGAAAGAGGCCATTGTTTCTGCTGCCAGGAAAACAATTGGCCCCCGGGCGGATATTGAGGTGCATTATGATGGCAAAACCGGTGATGTTGAAGTGTTCCATTTTAAAGAGGTGGTGCAGGAAGTGGAGTTCCCTGACAGTGAACTGACCCTGGAGCAGGGATATGAGTATGATCCCGAATGTGAAATCGGAGACAGTCTGGGAATCCGTATTGATACGGAAGAATTCGGCCGTATTGCCGCCCAGTCCGCAAAGCAGGTGATCATCCAGAAAATGCGGGAAGCCGAGCGCAACGCAGTATATGAAAACTTTATCCATAAAAAAGGCAAAATCATAAATGGTATTGTCCAGCGCTTTGACCGGGGCAGTGTCATTGTTAATCTGGGTCAGACAGAAGCTGTACTCAGACCCAGAGAACAGATGCCCAAGGAAAACTATAAACGGGGAGACCGTATCCGGGCCTATGTGCTGGATGTGCTGGAAGAATCCAAAGGCGCACAGATCGTTTTGTCCCGGACACATCCTGAGTTTTTGATGGAACTGTTTAAAACAGAAGTACCGGAGGTGGCTGAAGGGATTGTGATTCTGCAGGGGGCGGCCCGGGTACCCGGACTGAGGGCCAAAATTGCGGTTTCTTCAACAGATTCTGATGTGGATCCGGTGGGGGCATGTGTCGGCATGAAGGGAAACCGGGTGCAAAGCATTGTCCAGGAACTGCGGGGTGAAAAAATTGATATTGTCCAGTGGAGTCCGGATGTGGCCCGTTTTGTCTGTAATGCCCTGTCACCTGCCGAAATATCCCGGGTGATCATCGACGAAGACAACCAGTCCATGGAAGTGATTGTCAATGATGAATATCTTTCCATTGCCATCGGCAAAGGGGGGCAGAATGTGTCTTTGGCCTGTGAAATTACCGGATGGCATCTGGAAGTGACCTCAGAAGAAGAATACAGCCGGGAAGTCAAGCAGGGTTATGAAAGTTTGATGAAACTTGATAATGTGGGGCTGCCCATGGCGGAAATCCTGTTCAAGTCCGGGTATGCCTCTTTGCTGGATATTGCGGAAACATCTGCGGAAGAGCTGGCTTCGGTCATGGAAATTTCTGAAGAAGCGGCACAAGCCACCATTGTACAAGCCGGCATGCGGCTGATGGACCAGGAGCAAGAGGCAGCAGCTGAAACAAGGACAGCAGAACAGGCATCTTTGGGGCAAAAAGAAGAGGCAGCATCGGAAGAAGTGGAACCAAAAGAACCTGTGTCGGAAGAAGTGGAACCAAAAGAACCTGTGTCGGAAGATGACAACCAGGAAAGCGGTGACGGTTTACTGGAACAAAATGATGCAGATGTCATGGATGATGAAGACGCTAAATCATAAGTCCTGAGGACAAGGCAGGTAGCAGGCTGGAACAAAGAACATTAAAAGAGGATTACTTGGGGGCAAGGCATGGCGAAAGTCAGAGTATATGAATTAGCGAAAGATTTTAATATGACCAACAGGGCACTTTTGAACAAGATAAAGGACCTGGACATCGACGTTAAAAGCCATATGAGTTCTTTGGAAGACAGTGCTGTCAAGGAAATTAAAAACAGTCTGTTTGCCAAGGCAAAACAGAAAAATGAGCTCAAGGTGAAGCCCTCTGTGATACGCAGGCGCAAAAAAAGAATTGTCCGTGAACCAGCGGTTCAAACCGACGCACACCAACCCGATGATCAGGTGCCCGATATGGGGTCGGATCCGGGTGCATCCGCACAGATACCAGATTCGCAGCAAGCCCCGCCGGTGACAGACCACCAGGAAACAAAAATTCCAAAAGACACAACACCGGCTGAAAAAGAAGCAGAATCTCCTGAAAAAGTGGTGCCTGTACCCAAAAAGAAACAAAAAGAGTCTGCAAAAATCATCCGCCCTGCAAAAATTGTTCAGCAGCCCGAGCCCCCGGTTGAAGAAAAAGTGACGGTACAAGAACCCGAACAGGTCGAAAAAGCAAAGACAGCGCAAACAGCACAACCTTCTGAAAAGACACCAACCACTGAACCTGGTATGAAAACCAGTGGGGAAAAAATCACTGCAGAGGCAGTTTCCCGAAAAACACCCCAAAAATCAGAGGAAGATGTCAAAGTCGTTCAGGAACCAGAAAAAACAGACACCGCATCAGGCCAGACCGATAGTAAAGAAACAGATGCGCAGGAAGATAAGGCGTTGGCCAAAAAGAAAAAGAAAAAGCGTAAGGTCACCCCTGCCAAGATTGTCAAGATTGCAGACCCCCTTGTGTTGGAAAATATCCGCAAAACAAAACCTGCGGAAGATACAAAAGAAATGGCCCCGGAAAAAAGTACCCGGCCACCCCGGTCACCCCGGCCACCCCGACCGGGCCGTTCTGGTGTTGCGGTTGACAGGCCTGACCAGGGAATGCCCCCTGCACCCGGAGACATGGATGCTGCAACACGCAAAAAAGACCGGCGGAAAACGGTTGGCATTGAAGATCCCTTTGAAAGCAAGCGTAAAAAACGCAAGAAAAAATCCGTGGTGGAGGGAGAGGACCTGTACAGGGGGCGTGGCAAGAAAAAGCGGGGCAAAAAAGATAACCGGGGCAAAAAAGGTGGATTTCAAAAGACCCAGATCACAACCCCCAAAGCCATCAAGCGGCGGATCAAGATTGATGAGGCCATTGAACTGTCAGAACTTGCCAAGCGGATGGGGATAAAAGCCAATGAGATGATCGCCAAGCTCATGACCATGGGCGTTATGGCCACTGTCAACCAGACCATCGATTTTGAAACAGCGTCACTGGTGGCGGCTGAATTTGACTTTGAAGTGGAAAAAGCCAGCTTTGAAGAAGAAACTCTGCTGCAGGTTGAAATGGAAAATGAAAATAAAGGCCGCATGATAAAAAGCCCGCCTGTTGTCACCATCATGGGGCATGTGGACCACGGCAAGACCTCGCTTCTGGGGCCATGCCGCATTTACTGCCATGCGCTCCAGAGGGGCTAAAGTGACGGATATCGTTATTCTGGTGGTGGCTGCAGATGACGGGGTCATGCCCCAGACCATCGAGGCCATCAACCATTCCAAGGCTGCCGGGGTACCGGTGGTGGTAGCGGTGAACAAGATGGACAAAGTCGGGGCCGATCCGGACCGGATCATGCGGGAGTTGGCGGAACATGATCTTCTGGCAGAAGACTGGGGAGGAGATGTGATTTTTGTCAAGGTGTCCGCCAAAGCCGGGGAAGGCATTGATGATCTTCTGGAGATGGTGCTTCTCCAGTCTGAAGTGCTGGAACTCAAAGCCAATCCGGACAGAAATGCCAGCGGATATGTGGTGGAATCCCGCCTGGATACAGGCCGGGGGGCCGTGGCCACTGTACTGGTCAAACAGGGAACACTGCGGGATGGTGATCCCATTGTCTGCGGGCTTCATTCCGGCCGTATCCGGGCCATGATAGATGATCTGGGCAACCGCATTGAAAAGGCGGGCCCCAGCACCCCTGCGGAAATTGTGGGCCTTACCGGTGTGCCTGATGCCGGGGATGAATTTATTGCCGTTACATCAGACAAGGATGCCAAACAGATTGCCGCTCACAGGATGCAGAAACAGCGGGCCAAGGAACTGGCCAAAAAGAGCCGGGCCAACCTGGAAAAAATGTTTGAGAATCTGGGAACAGCAGAGGTCAAAGAGTTGAAGCTCATTGTCAAAGCAGATGTCCATGGCTCCATTGAAGCGCTGAATGATTCCCTCAAGGATCTGGCCAAAGAAGAAGTGGATATTAAAATCATCCATTCCGGTGCCGGTACCATCAATGAATCTGATGTGGCCCTGGCCAATGTGTCTGATGCCATCATTATCGGGTTCAATGTCAGGCCCACCCCCCAGATCCGGAAAATGGCCAAGGATGAGAATGTGGATATGCGGTTTTATGATATCATCTATGACGTCATAAATGATATTAAATCAGCCCTGGACGGTATGATGCCATCCACCTTCCATGAGATCATCATCGGACGGGCCGAGGTGAGAGATACCTTTGTGGTTCCCAAAATCGGCACCATTGCCGGCTGCCATATTTCCGAAGGAAAGGTGATCCGGGGCAAGAAGATCCGGCTGCTCAGAGAAGGGGTGATCAAGTGTGATACCCAGTTGTCTTCTCTGCGGCGCTTCAAAGACGATGTCAAGGAAGTGGATCAGGGATATGAGTGCGGCATCGGCCTGGCAAAATACAATGACATCAAAACGGGCGATATCATTGAGTGCTATGAAGTGGAAGAAAGAAAATATGCCCCCCAGCAAGAGAAATAATGAGACCATATACCAGAGCCGAACGTATCAGTGTTAAGATTCAGCAGGCCATAACCGAGCTGCTGGTCAAGAAAATCAGTGATCCCAGAATTGAAATGGCCACCATTTCCGACGTTACAATGAGCGCGGATCTTCGGCTGGCAAGTGTCTACGTGACAGCCTTCGGGGATGAAGAAAAAATTGCCGCCACCCTGGCAGGATTTAAAAAATCCAAAGGATTTATCAAAAAGCATATTGCTCCCCAGCTGGGACTCAAATACATGCCGGACCTGCGGTTTTTTTACGATGATTCCTTTGATAAGGCCGCAAAAATGGATGCCCTGATTGAAACCGCAATCAAGGACCTGCCAAAGGATCCGGAAGAAGACCAATAATCCGGATGAATATTTGTCTGTTGGGGCCAAGCCTTCCATGAAAAATGGTATACTGCTGGTCAACAAACCGGAAGGAGTTTCCTCCGCCCGGGTGGTGGACCAGGTTAAAAAAATTTTCCAGGTGAAAAAAGCCGGCCATACAGGCACGCTTGACCCGTTTGCCACAGGCCTTTTGCCGGTGGCACTGGGCCAGGCCACCCGGCTGTCCCGGTTTTTTCTGGGCAGTGCCAAACAATACCGGGCGGTTGTTACCTTAGGGGTTGAAACCGATACCCTTGATAAAACCGGCAAGGTGCTGTCCCGGGCTGGTGCAGACCAGCTGGCCGCCATTCAACCGGAAGAAGTGCAACAGGTCGTGGCGGGCTTTGCCGGTGTCCAGCAGCAGGTGGCGCCCAGTTTTTCCGCCCTCAAACACCAGGGGCAACCCCTTTACAAGCTTGCCCGCCAGGGAAAAATGATCAAAAAACCCCCGCGCACCATTGAAATCCATGCCATCCGCGTGACTGCCATGACACTGCCGGAATTTGAAATAACCGTACATTGTTCCGGGGGCACATACATCAGGAGCCTGGCCCATGACATGGGCAGACTGCTTGGGTGCGGTGCCCACTTATCCGGTCTGTGCCGCACCGGTGTCAGCCAGTTTACCCTGGACCGGGCCCATGACCTGGATATGCTGCAAACCTGTGACAGACAAACAGCAGCCAGCCATATTATTCCCAATTATTGTTGCGTTTTTGCCCTGTAACTGATATTTATAAAAGCTTATTTAGCGTTTTTTTGTGATGGCGATTTGACAAGAAAAACCGGTTTGTCTGAATGGAATATTGGATACCCGGCCGCAGAAATCATTTGTCAAATGAAACGCCATATTTATTTTATTCCAGACAAAGGAGTTAAGACAGTGGTTTTATTAGCAGAAAACAAAGAAGAAATGATGGAACAATTCAAGCTTCACGAATCCGATACCGGTTCTCCTGAAGTACAGGTAGCTATTTTGACCCACCGCATCAGCTATCTGACAGAACATCTTAAGCTTCATAAAAAAGATCACCATTCAAGACGGGGGCTGCTGATTCTGGTTGGCCGGCGCAGAAGCCTTCTGGATTATGTCAAGAAAAAGGATATCAACCGGTACCGGTCGTTGATTGAACGCCTGGGACTGAGAAGATAAAAATGAATGACGGCCGGTTTTTGACAGCAGTCAGGTCAAAAACCGGCTCTTTACAACTAACCGGGCGGCGATTCTTGGGGATACTTATAAATAAGTTCGCATCTGTGTCATCCAGCAAAATGCTGGATGACACAGATGCGGGTTTATTATTTTGTGTGTTCTGCAAGGATTCTCCGCCTTTTTTAATCCAAGGAGAAATCATATTATGGAAAAAAAGCTAACAGCACAAATCGGTGGAAGAGAATTTTCCATCAGTACCGGCAAAATTGCCAAACAGGCCTCGGGCGCTGTGGTGGTTCAGCTGGGAGACACCGTGGTCCTGGTGACGGCAGTGGCATCCAAACATGCCAAAGAGATCAGCTTTCTGCCCCTTACCGTGGAGTACCAGGAACGTATCTATGCCGCAGGCCGGATTCCGGGCAACTATTTCCGGCGGGAGATCGGCCGGCCGTCTGAAGACGAGACCCTGCGTGCCAGGCTGATCGACCGTCCCATCCGTCCGTTGTTCAAAGATGATTATAATCATGAGACCCAGGTCATCGCCACGGTCCTGTCAACCGACAAAACGTGTGATCCGGGGATCCTTGCCATGGTGGGTGCATCCGCTGCCCTGGAAATCTCGAATATTCCCTTTGACGGTCCCATTGCCGGCATCAAGGTCGGGCGTATCGACGGTGAATTTGTGGCCAACCCCACCCTGGAACAGATGGAACAAAGTGATATTGAACTGACGGTGGCAGGTTCCAGGACCGGTGTGGTCATGGTGGAAGGGGGCGCCAATATCGTATCGGAACAGGATATGCTGGGTGCCATTTATTTCGGCCATGAAGCCATGCAGCCCATCATAGACATGCAAATTGAACTCAAAAACACCGTGGGAAAAGAAAAACATGCCTTTATGCCCCCGGAACGTGATCCGGAACTGGCGGAAAAAGTGACATCCTTTGCCAAAGAAGGGATCCATGAACGGGTGCAGATCAAAACCAAGATAGAACGGCAGACGGCATTAAGCAGTTATAAAGAAGAGGTTGTCGCCCATTTTTCCCAGGATTATCCTGATCAGATCAAAGAAATCAAGGACGGTTTCGGCAGGACAGTCAAAGACGTCAGCCGTGAGATTACCCTTACGGAAAACCACCGCATTGACGGCCGGGCCTATGATGACATCCGTGACATCACCTGTGAGGTGGGGAATCTGCGCCGTCCCCATGGCAGTGCCCTGTTCACCCGTGGAGAAACCCAGGTGCTCGGGGTCATGACCCTGGGGTCGGGTCCGGATGAGCAGCGGGTGGAAACCCTTGCCGGCAATGAAACAAGGGCCTTTATGCTCCATTATAATTTCCCCCCCTATTCCGTGGGAGAGGTGAAACGGGCAGGCGGTCCCAGCCGCCGGGATATCGGTCACGGCAACCTGGCCACCCGGGCCATTGAGCGGATTCTGCCCGATCCTGCGGATTTTGAATATACCATCCGCCTGGTGGGTGAGGTCATGGAATCCAACGGATCTTCCTCCATGGGAACCGTATGCGCAGGATGTATGGCTCTTATGGACGGCGGGGTTCCCATCAAAGCCCCTGTTTCCGGTATTGCCATGGGCCTGATAAAAGAGGGAGACAACACGGTGATTCTGTCTGATATCCTGGGAGATGAGGACCATTTCGGGGATATGGATTTCAAGGTGGCCGGTCCCAAAGAAGGCATCACCGCCCTGCAGATGGACATCAAAATCAAGGAATTGTCCAAAGATATCATGGAAAAAGCCTTGATCCAGGCCAAAGCCGGCCGGCTGCACATTCTGGAAAAAATGCTGGAAACCATCGACACATCCAGGGCGGATATTTCTCCCCATGCCCCCAAGATTTTGAGTATCATGATCAATCCGGACAAAATCCGGGATATCATCGGTCCTGGCGGCAAGATTATCCGGGCGCTCCAGGCGGATACCAACACGGTCATTGAGGTGGACGACTCCGGCCTGGTGAAGATCGCCGGGGAAAACCAGGAAGATGCACAGCGGGCAATGGATATGGTGTCTGATATTGCCCTGGATCCGGAAATCGGGGCCATCTATGAAGGCAAGGTGGTGAAAATTACCGACTTTGGTGCGTTTGTGAATATTAAATCCGGCACCGACGGTCTGGTGCATATCTCCGAACTGGCCGACTACCGGGTGAAAAAAGTCACCGATGTGGTCAAAGAGGGTGATGTGATTTCCGTAAAGGTACTGGATATCACCCGGGACGGGAAAATCAAGCTGAGTTACAAAGCAGCAAAAGCGGATGAAAAAGAATAGCTCTTTTTGTGTCTGCCCCCTGGCTTCCGGCAGCAGGGGCAATACAGTGCTTGTCTCCACCCCGGACACGGCCATCCTTGTGGATGCCGGATTGTCCGGAGTGGAAATTGCGCGGCGGATGGCTGCTGTGGGAAAAACCCCGGAGCAATTATCCGCCATCATCATCACCCATGAACACACAGATCATATCAAAGGGGCAGGGGTGCTGGGCCGCAGGTTCAACATCCCGGTCTATATCACCCCTGCCACCCACAAAGCCTGCCCCAATCTTGGAAAGATCCCGGCACTGACCTATTTTGAGTGCGGTACCCGATTTCAGATTCAGGACCTGACAGTGAATCCGTTTTCCATTTCCCATGATGCCTCAGACCCGGCCGGGCTTACGTTGACCTGGCAGGACTGCAAAATCGGCATTGCCACGGATCTTGGCATTGCCACCAACCTGGTGCGTCAGCACCTTGCCGGCTGCAGTCTTCTGTACCTGGAATCCAACCATGATCCAACCATGTTGATCAATGGTGCCTATCCCTGGTACCTGAAACAGCGCATCAAATCCCGCACCGGCCATCTTTCCAATGCAGAGGCAGGGCTTCTTTTGTCTCAACTGGTTCACAAGGATCTCAAACATGTGATTCTGGCCCATCTGAGCGAGGAAAACAACCGTCCGGAACAGGCTTTGGCCGAAGTGGGCAGATGCCTGAACGGTTCCCATATCGCCTTGTC
>JAIVHE010000118.1 GCA_020201255.1 Desulfobacteraceae bacterium | reverse complement strand
CAGTGCCGTGTGGAGCATGACCTATGCCATGGAGCTGTTAAGCCCTGATTTTATGGTCAAACTGTTCTGGGTCAGGCTGGAATATACAGGGAGTGCCTGGATCGGCATGCTGGTGTTCACATTTATTCTGTCCATTACCGGCAGAACCCGAAACTTGACCCGTCCCGTCATGCTGCTGCTCTGCCTGGTGCCCGCAGCTATCCTGGTGCTGGTGTTTACCAATGAGATGCACGGTTTCATGTGGAAAGATGCCTGGACAGAAAACATTTCCGGCATGGTGGCGCTTTTCTACCACAGGGGACCCGGGTTCTGGTTTTTTCTTGTCTTTTCCTATGCCCTTCTTTTCTGGGCCACCCTGATTTTGATGCATGCAACTTTTGTTACGGTCCGGGACCATTTTCGCAGACAATTGAAAATCATTCTGCTGGGCATCATGGTCCCCTGGGTCTGCAATATTGTGTATATTTTTGAATTTCCGCTTTTGCAGGGCATCGATCTGACCCCTTTTGCCTTTATGGTCACCGGACTGATCTTTGTCTGGGCCCTGACACGCTACCAGCTGCTGCACCTTATTCCCCTGGCCCGGGAAGCTGTCATGGACAGTATGAGTGATCCGGTGGTGGTGCTGGACATGGCAGACCGGGTGGTAGAAGTGAACCAGGCCTGCACCAGGCTGTTTGCAATCAAAAATTTTGTACCCGGCATGCGTGATGCCGGGGAGATGTTCCCCGATCTTTTCAGTCTTGTGGAACAGCACCAGGCCCATGTTCCTGCTGCATTTGAAGCCGCTTTTGCGGTAAATGGCATTTTGTACCACTGGCACCTGTCCCTCTCCGCCCTTACCGGTGCCCGCCAGGACCAGAAAGGATGGCTGGTTGTTTTCCGGGACATCACCGAACAGAAAAAGACCGAAGAGATGATGGTCCATTCGGAAAAAATGATCTCCGTGGGGGGCCTGGCTGCAGGCCTGGCCCATGAAATCAACAATCCTTTGGCAGGCATGCTTCAGATAATCCAGGTCATCCAGAACCGGTTGTCCAGGCCCCTGCCTGCCAACCTGGAAACAGCCCAAAAGCATGGCCTTGATCTGGATAAAATTGGTGCCTACATGACAGACCGGCAGATTTTTGATCTCATGGACCAGGCCATTGCCGTGGGAAAACGGGCTGCAGCCATTGTGCAAAACATGCTGTCTTTCAGCCGGAAAAGCGACAGCCGGCGGTCCAGCCATCTGCTCGCGGAAATGATGGATGCCACCCTGGATCTTGTAAAAAACGATTTCAACCTGAAAAAGCAGCATGACATCCTGGCTGTTAAAATCGATATCAGAATGGATGCGGAACTGCCCCCGGTGCCCTGTGAAAAAACCAAAATTCAGCAGGTATTTTTCAATATACTCAAAAACGGCGTAGAGGCCATGTCCGAGGCCCGAACCCCACAGCCCAGGTTTGACATACGCTACTTTCTGGAAGGTGATATGGCAGGGGTAGAGATCCGTGACAACGGCCCCGGCATTCCCGAAAATATCCAAAAACGCATATTCGAACCATTTTTTACCACAAAGGAAGTGGGTATCGGCACAGGACTCGGACTTTCCGTCTCCTATTTCATCATCACGGAAAACCATGGCGGCCAACTGACTGTAACCTCAACACCAGGCAGCGGCACCGCCTTTATTGTCAAACTTCCCCTGTCCTGATCTCCCCTGATTGGTCCTACCAGACCTCGGGATAGGCCACATCCACAAATTTTTCTTCCATCATATGCTTGTGACCCCTTTCCATGGCTGCCAGATCCATGAACACGGATTTCAGAACAGGATCGGTGCAGTTATCAGCCAGGCCGGTATATTTTTTCATGGCAATTTCCTCGTTTTTCATAGCCAGACCGATGGCGCTTTTAAGGTCCATGTTTTCAGTGACTTCAGGCATCTTGATGGTTTCGGACACATGAAAATCCTTTTCACAGTCAAAATTGGCGGCATCCACTTTTTTCTGGTTCAAAAGGTCCGTAAGGATCTGTTCATGTCTGGCTTCTTCTTTGGCAAAGCCCGCAAACACACCCCTGAGATAGTCATCTTTGATCCGCTGGGAAACCTGGTCATAAAAATTTTTGGCATCAATTTCACTTTGAATGGCATCAGAAATTGCTGTGCGGTATGCATCTACATCCATAAAATCCTCCCGGGTCTTGGTTATTTGTATAGTAATTCGTTTTATTCAGCACCCACAACATCTTGCAGGCAGGCTGCATGGCTGACAAAACAGGTGCATCTGACACATGGATATCGACATCAGGGCAGAGGCGTTGCTGTATAGGCGACCCCTGCTTCTTCAGATTCATAGAGAGACAGTTTCCGGTCTGCGGCAATATCTGATACCAGGTTTGGATTCAACAGCATGGATTTGCCGGACAGCACCAGGTCCGCATCTGCCAGTGCATTTTGTGCACTTTTGCGGTCATGTATTTTGCCGCAGATCAACAAGGGCAGGTCCGTGACCTCTCTGGTGAGCTTTGCCATGGTTTTGCCGGTACCAAATTCATCTGCTGCAAAATCATAGGTGGAAACAGAAATCGCGTCGATGGGTTCTTTTGAAAACAATTGAATCATTTGCCGCCATTCTGATGCATCGGAAAACAAAGAAACTTTTGTATCGGCAATGCCCCAGTTTGAAACACGCACCAGCAGTAGACGATCTTCCGGCATCACCTGCCTTACCGCCTGGATCACCTCGTGAATGAACCGGTACCGGTTTTCCATGGACCCGCCATAGGCATCTGTCCTTCGGTTGGAATAGGTGGACAGAAACTGATTGAGCAGATATCCGTGTGCACAGTGCAGTTCCAGGCCGTCAAATCCGGCTGCAACTACCCCTTTGGCGGTTTCCACAAATCCGTTCAACACATGGTCCATATCAAACCGGTTCATCTGCTCGGGTACAGGGTAGGGTGCACCGGTCATGGGATTTTCCTGCATCGGCGCCACAGGGCTGGGAGCGATCACCCGGTTGGCCGGATTGATTCCTTCATAGGCCATGCGGCCGCAGTGAAAGATCTGGCAGACCGATACGGCCCCATGGCGGCGGATCTCATCGGTCACATCCTTCCAGGCATCCACCTGGTTCTGGTTCACTATCCTGGCCTGGCCGGGATAGCCCTGGGCACTTTCATAATCGGTCACAATGGCCTCGGTGTATACCAGACCCGCCCCGTTCTTTGCCCGGGTTTTCAGAAATTCCAGCACATCCTCTCTGGGAATACTGTCTCCTGCTGCCGACATCCGGGTCATGGGTGCCACACCGATGCGGTTTTTAAAAGTGATCTGTTTGATGGTAAACGGTGAAAACAATGGGGATGTCATGGTAGTCTCCCTGTGTACAATTGGCGGTCAAGAAACATTGCTTTAATCTAAGCCTGATTCAGGCCCATGTCAATGTGGGCAATCCCATCTTCCAGATAGGGATCAGACACCGGTACAAACCCGTGTGACCTATAAAAAGAGCCCAGATAGGTCTGGGCGCTGATGGTCACATCCCTGTTCGGCCAGGTTTGAGCAGCTCATACAGCTGCTTTGCATCCAGCGCATCAAAACGGCATACCTGCCATGCAATCGGGTTATCATCTGTCATTTTCTCAAGTCCCTTTTCAATCCTTATTCTTGATACCCCATCAGCCCGACAAGTGCAAGACCTGAGATCGACAGGGCCACGGTGAATTCATTCTAACCGTCAATCCATCCATTTCAGGCCCTCAAGGCCGTCAAATTATTTTACCACGAAGGTCACGAAGAACACGAAGATACCCTTCCTTCGTGACCTTCGTGGTTTTAAAAAAATCCAATCAATGTAAGTCTATCCGATATTAGTCATAACTTACTGAATTTATAATACAATTATTTAAGAATGAATTTGCCCTGTCGACAGGGCAGCTGCAGACGGTGCCTGTGAATCCAAGACCCGTGTCGGGGGGTTCCTGTGTGTCTCACCCGTCTTCCTTGTTTGACAGGGTGTAGGGCATGCTGCGCTGAACGGCAAAAACTGCGGGCAGGTATGTCCTCATACAGTTTGCCGTTCTTAACGCTTCGCATGCCCAACACCCTGTAACAAACAAGTCAGAATGGGATTCGACCCACAGGAACCCCCCGGCACTGGCCGCTGAGGCTGAATGACAATGCATTGTGGAGCTGGCCGAAAATTTTTATACAACGGAACCGCCGAATGCGATTTTACCCGCCATGGCGCTGAGTTAAGGATTGTTAGCACAAGGATTTTGGCAGGGAGCCCCTTGAGGTGTGCTGTGACAGGACCGTCAGAGCCGGAGGGGGCCTGGTACGATATGCCGGGATGTTTTTCAACCAGAAGGCGGGTTGCCGCACTTCATAATTCTTACGCAAACAGGCCCACGCAGGATCTCGGGCCGGTCACAGCACACCTCAAGGGGCGGGCCTGGGACCAGGACACCCCATGGAACGACTGAAACACTGATACCTTTATGGCAAATATTCAGCACTGATGAAAAGGATTGACATTCCGTGAAATGCCTGACAATTATGGACTGTGAAAACAGG
>JAIVHE010000425.1 GCA_020201255.1 Desulfobacteraceae bacterium | reverse complement strand
CCATCACCGCCGGCATACAAATACCGGAAGGAGACTATACAAACCCAAATCATCTGGCTGCATTGATCCAGACCGAGATGCGGGCCGCTTCCTATAATGGTGTGGATTATGCGGTATCCTATGATGCGGTGGAGCAGGAATTTATCTTTAAAGAGGGAGGGAATGCTGATATTGCTTCTTTCCGACTGCTCTGGCACAGCGGTGAGCATGCACATGAAAGTGCGGCTGAACAGCTGGGCTTTGCCGGCACCCATGATGACAGGGCCATATTTTCCATCAGTGATGAACCGGTGGTTAATCTCACCATTGACGGATTAAACAATAAGATCGATTTCATGGAAGTCAGCGGCAGTGACAGCGGGAAAACCGCCAGATACCTCACAGCATCCGTGGCAGAAAAAGAAAAACCCTATACCAGCCATGCACACCTGGCAGATGAAATAGAAAAAGCCCTGGAAGCCGAGTCCCACATCAAGGGCAACAAAATTGACTATACCGTGGCCTGGGATGATGTGACCAAAAAGTTCACCATCAAGGAAAACGGTTCAGACCTGGAAGCGTTTCATCTCCAATGGCGGACCGGGGACAATGCACCGGCTGCCGTGGGGGGATCTGGTGAAAGCATCGGGGAACTTCTCGGGTTCGATGCCGTATCCGATGATGTGCACACCGCCATAAAAAGTACAAGGGATGTGGAATGGGGTATTTTCAACACCCTGCTGGATTTGAAACAATACTTGTCAGATAATGACAGGGATGGTATTGAACGGACGTTGGGAAGACTGGAGGCGGATTTTGACAACATGACCTCCAAAATAGTGGATACCGGCATGAAATACACCAGGCTTGAAGTCAGGGAAACCATCACTAGGGATGTGGGGCTGAGCCTTGACCAGAGACGGTCCATGATTGAGGATGCGGACATCATTGAAGCCATCATGAATCTCCAGAGCATACAAACTGCGTATCAGGCGGCGCTGTCATCCACATCACAAGTGTTGAACATCAGCCTGGTGGATTATTTACGGTAAGGATAATGATCTGATGCTTGTTTTAAGCCGGAAAGCCGAAGAAAAAATCAAGATAGGAGACAATATTGTTATCAGTATCCTTGGCATTGAAGGCGGTACTGTGAAAATCGGCATCCAGGCACCAAAGGAGGTCACCATCCTGAGATGGGAAGTCTATGAGCAGATACAAAAAGAAAACATTGCATCTGCTGCCAGGGAATTTACAGATATACAGTCAGCAGCAGAGCTGCTCAAGAAAAAATTTTTCAAGGGGTAAGAGCGTGAAGATCGGTACCAGAAAATTTGGAGATATCCATATTGATGCGGACAAAATATTGACCATGCCCGAAGGTCTGCCGGGATTCCCCGGGTTTGACCATTTTGTCCTCATAGAAGATAAAAAAACCGCCCCTTTCTGCTGGCTTCAGTCAACACAGGAACCAGATCTTGCCCTTGTGGTAATGGACCCGTTTTTGTTTATCCCGGATTACCAGGTGAATGTGGACACCCTTATCACAGAGATGGACTGGAAGAATATTAATCGAAAAGACCTGCTGATCTATGTGGTGGTGAATATTTTTGGAGAAAATGAAACAAAGACAATTACAGCCAATTTAATGGGGCCCCTGGTGATCAACACAAAGAATAACCAGGCTGTGCAAATGATTATCATCTCCCCGATAGGATAAAAATCGTACCCGCCGGGCCGATGCCCGTCAGCAAACCTGACAGTAACTCCGGCGAGTTACCTAGAAAACAGAAAGTGGTCAGGTTACACACTCTGGTTAAAAAGCAGGCCGGTGAACTCTACCATTTTCTGTTTGATTTCCAGCAGTTCCTCAGCCGGAATCTGTTTGATCAGTTCATTGGTTTCCCGGTTTTTAATTTTCACAACCACCTGGTGGTGCAATTCTTTGTGTATGGAAAAACCCAGACTGGTCTGAAGATCATCCATAATTTCATTCATTTCCAGGGTCAGCTCTTTTGCATCCTGTGCGGACAACACTTTTTTTTGTTCTTCTGTTTTTTGTTCTTTCATCTGCCGGGTCTGCCGGTTGTTTTCAACTGTTGACTGCATGGGTATTTGTGTTTCCCGTGCGTCAGTTACTTTGGCAGTGGCGTTAATTGTGCCTGTATCCATGAAATCCCCCTTTTTAATTGCTTACACTGATTGCCCGTGGTCTGTTTGTAAGAGAGGATGGCGAACCATAGGATCGGATGGCATGTTTTCCCCTTGATATATTTTTCAAACTTTCCTGAAGCTGGTTTTTGTGGGTGTTTACTTTCTGGGCCAGAAGGTTGTTCTGGTGCAGCAGCCGGCCCATCTGCTTATGTAAATGTCGGGTCATGCCGTCTGTATCCATATCGGTTTCCAGATCCGGCTGGTGCATAAAGCGGTTCACAGCATTGGCCAACTGATCAAACAAATCTTTTCTTTGCATCATCTGGTTTTCCAAATCCGGCATGATCCGGGTATCAAACGTATTTATGTGATGTTCCTGCATCTCTTCCATCCGGTGTAATAGTTTTGTAACCTGTTGATATGCATTGTCCATATGTAGATTCCTTTTCCGGGCTTGTCAAACAGATATTGAACCAAACGCGGCTTTTTTCGCCTGGCCTGCATAATTGCCGGAAAAATTCTTTTTTCCGGAAAGGGTATGTCTGCCGGTGTTGTTTGTTTCTTTTGCCATGACACTTGTTTCCCAGATTTCCGTAAGCCGTGAAATATATGAATAAGTCTGCCGAAGGATTTTTTTGTCATTGTTGATTGACACCTTCGGCAGTTCAGCCAGGATGGTAGAGTACAATCCTCTTAAGAACAGCGTGCCTTCATCTGTCATGGTGGTGTCAACAGATGCATGCAGCTCGGAGATAATGGCAATGGCTTTGCTCAGGTTTTCCCCTCTTTTGATGCGGTTGTTTTCATCTATTGCTTCTTCTGTGAGGCGGATATGCTTCAGTGCCCCTTTAAAAAGCATGAAAACAAGTTTTTCCGGTGTCATGCCCTCATAATAGTTGTTCAGATATGTGTTTATTTGCGCCGATGCCGTCATTCATACCTCCTGGATAGCTTATGTGATATTATTTATTTTTGGTCTTGTTAAAAGAATCAATCATTGACTGCATATAAGCAGATTCATTGTTCAATTGACTGATATAAGAGTCCAGCCGTACAAACTGGGCCGTCATGGTTTCATAGCGTTTGTCCAGCCGTTCAGTGGCTGTCTGGATGTCTTTGTCCAGTCTTTCCATTCGGGTCTGGGCCGCATCGATTTCAGTGGATACAATACCCCGGGAATTTACCATATCCGAGATCCCGTCATTGATGACATCTCCCAGCCCGGTGATGCCGGCATCAAAATCTCCGATAAAAAGAGACTGGACTGCTTCCGGATCAGAGGCAATGGCCTGTTCCAGGGCAGCTTCATCCAAATCCAGGGTGCCATCCTGGTTAACGCTGAGGCCCAGATCCACCAGACTGGTATAGCTGGATCCGGTATCGACATGGGTGGTCAGCATGGTCCGGAGGCTGGTCAGGATGTTTTTTACATTATAGGAATCGGCCAGGGGATTGGGCTCTTCATCTGTCTCGTCAGTTTCTGTGTCTGAACCATTGATGTCTGTCATGAGCTCGTTGACACCCTTCACCAACGCGGTAATGCTTTCTTTTACAGGATCCAGGTCTTTTTGAACCCCGAAAGTGGTTTCCCCTGTTTTCTTCAGGTTCAGGGTGACCCCTGATATCACATCGGAAATATTTTCATTGGACTGTCGCTGGTATTGGGCCCCGTTCACCGTGAAAACAGCATTCAGAGAGCTGCCTTCCGCACCGGTGACTTCTGCCATGGGCAGATTTTGCACTGAGATGCGGTTTTTTTCGCCTGTGGCATTGGATGTCAGGGTCAGACGAAAAGGGTTGTCGGCCGCACCGGTATCAATAATGGCGGCAGTCACCCCCGGGTTGTCGGCCGCATTGTTGATGCCGGCAGCCATCTGGTCATAGGTGGTGCCCGGTGCAATGCTCAGGTACATGGGATCAGTAGATCCGGCCGTGGCAATGGAAACAGTGGTGTCAGCCATGGCATAGTCAAATCCTGACACGCCGACCTGGGTGTCGGCACTGTCGCCGACGGAAGATGACGCAATCCTGATATAATACTGCCCGTCATTTTCCCCTAAAGATGCAGTGACCAGTGATTCACCATCTGCATCTTTGTTGGCATCCGACGTGTTGACGGCTTCTATGACCTGGGCCAGGGTCATGCCGGGATCCAGAGAAATATCGATTGCCTGCTGGTTTTCCAATGCCCCGTGCATGATGGTCATGGTCTCGGACTGGGAGGTGACGTTTTCACCAGGGGAGGTGATGCCGGATTCCGGTGGTGCATAAATAACTGCAGATGCGCTTGCCACCCCGTCTGTCTGCCAGGAGTTGTATTGGGCTTTCTGGATGACCTCAATGGAATGGGATGACTGGGCAATGCCGTCATTGGCGGAAACAGTTACAATGTCTTCATCAGAGACCGACACCGTGTTTTTCAGAAAATCCGATTCCAGGGACAAGGAAAGGGCACGGGATTTCATGGAAAACAATTGGGTGTTGACCGAATTATAGGCAGAAACTGTTTTCTGAAGGCTGCTTTTTTTGTTTTCCTTGGTGGTGATGTGACTTTTTTCAGATTCCTTGAGCTGGTCCAGTATATTCTGAAGATCCAACCCTGATCCGATTCCCAAAGTTGTAACAGATCCAGTTGCCATTTCAACACTCCTTATATTGCAATTCGTTTGATACATATTATCGGATCATGGCGTAAAAACATAAGCAAAAAAGCAAAAAGCCCTGGAAAGATTTCCAGGGCTTTTGGGTTAAAAGGTTATTATGTGGTTACTGAAGCAGGCTCAATACGTTCTGCATGCTGGCATTGGCCTGGCTCATGGCAAAGGTGCCTGCCTGGGACAGGATCTGCATTTTGGTGAAGTTGGCAGATTCCTCTGCAAAGTCAACGTCACGAATGGTTGATTCCGCAGAAGACACATTCACCTGTGTGGTGGAAATATTGGCGATAGTAGAGGTCAGCTGGTTCTGCACAGACCCCAGATCCGCCCTTGTCTTGTCCAGATCCTTCAACGTGGCATCTGCCACGGCAATGGCTATCTGGGCACTTTCCTGGGTCAGCACATTGAGATCGGACAGGCGGTTGTTCTGTGTATCACTCATCTGGGCTGTGGCCGCA